>JACDCP010000153.1 GCA_013817465.1 Gammaproteobacteria bacterium
AGAACGAGCATGGGCTCACCCCGATAAATGCCGACCGACACGGCAGCGACCTGGCCATGCAGTGGATCGCGTCGCAGTTTGCCGCCCAGCGAGCGAAGCGCGTCGGCGAGCGCCAGGTAGCCCGTGGTGATCGCTGCGGTGCGGGTGCCGCCATCGGCCTGGAGCACGTCGCAGTCGATGGTGATCGTGCGTTCGCCGAGCGCCTGGAGTTCGACGACTGCGCGCAGGGAGCGGCCGATCAGGCGCTGGATTTCAAAGGTCCGCCCACCTTGCCGGCCGCGGGCAGCCTCGCGCGGCATGCGCGTGTGCGTCGCGCGCGGCAGCATGCCGTACTCGGCGGTTACCCAGCCGCGTGCGCTGCCGCGCAGGAAAGGCGGCACGCGATCCTCGACGCTCGCCGTGCACAGCACCCGCGTGTCGCCGAAGATGCCGAGCACGGAACCCTCGGCATAGCGCGTGTAGCTGCGCTGGAAGGTGACGGGACGCAACTCATCGACGGCCCGCCCGCTGGGGCGTGAGGCTTTCATCCCTGCCAGCGCAGGGCAATGGCCGTGGTGTTGTCGCTGTACGGCGAGGAGGACTTGACCGCCTGCCGGCCGAGCGCTGCGAGCCGCACCGCCAGTGGTGCCTCGTTTCCGTCGCCCAGCGAGGCCACGCTCGCCTCGTCGAGGTTTGCCCAGAAACCGTCGGTGCATAGCACGAGCACATCGCCCGGCGAGAGCTTGCGCGTATTTGTCACGCTCATCTCGGGCAGCGCCGCGTCGCCGCCCAGGCAGCACTCGACGAAATTGCGCATCGGATGTCCCGGCACTTCATCTTCGGTAATCAGACCTTCGCGCAGCAACACCTCAACGTGACTGTGATCTCGCGTGCGCTCATGCACGGCGCCTTTGCGCAACAGATACACGCGGCTGTCGCCGACATGCGCCCAGTGCGCCGTGCCGTTCTGCACGACGCAAGCCGCGCAGGTCGCGCGCGGCCGCACATCGAGCGTTTGCCCTGCGCCGATCCTGACCACCTCGTCATGCGCCCGCGATACGGCGATGTGCAAAAAGCCCTGCGGGTCGAGGATCGGCCGCGACGTCTGCCAGAAGTGATCGAGCATGGCTTTGGCGGCCGTTTCCGCAGCCCGCTCGCCTTCCGCGTGCCCGCCCATACCGTCGATGATGACGAGGAAAACGACTTCGTTGTCGAGCGCTATGCGACTGCGATCCTGATTCTGCTCGCGATCGCCAAGCAGGCTCAACTCGGCGCTTTCGATCTGCAAAAGGCTCTCCGGATAGATCGTCGGACGGGGCGGGATAGCGATCAGTATCCCAGAAACCGCGCTGCGACTGAACTGCGAGCAGACAACGGCGACGGCCCTCGACCTGCCGGCAGGTGTTTACAACAGGGTTCTTCAACCGCCTGCCAGGGCCCCAGGCGCGAACGCGGTGATCGGCTGCGGCCCTTGTTGCGCGGCGGCGGCTGTCATGAAAGACTTTTTCGCTCAGCGGTAGATGGACCGGCGCAATGATCCTCAGCATGACCGGCTTTGCCAGGCGCGAGCGCCCCGGGGCGACGGACAGCCTCACCTGGGAGCTGCGCAGCGTCAATCACCGCTTTCTCGATCTGGGCTTCCGCCTGCCCGAAGAGTTCCGGCGTCTCGAGCCGCGTTTTCGGCGCGCTGTCTCTTCGGTACTGCGCCGCGGCAAGGTGGACTGCTTCCTGCAATACCAGCGCGCTGCCCGTGGGGCGACGGCACTACGCATCAACGAGGGGCTGGCGACGCACGTAGCCGAGAGCGCTCGCGCGATCGCTGCGCTCATGGATGCGCCGCGCCCGGTGAGCCCGATGGAGATCCTGCGGTGGCCCGGGGTTGTCGAAGAGCCACGGCCGGATCTCGACCCGCTGCATGAAGCAGCAGTCGATCTGCTCGAAAATGCGCTGGAGGAGTTGAGCGCGGCACGCAGACAGGAGGGCACCCGCATCGGCGTATTGCTGGAGACGCGGCTGACGGCGCTCGGCGAGCTGGTCGGCGAAGTCCGGGCACGATTGCCCGAGGCACATGCCCGGATACGCGAAAGAATCCTCGAGCGCGTGCGCCAGCTCGGTATCGAGACAATCAACGATCGTCTCGAGCAGGAGCTCGTGCTGCTCGCGCAGCGTCTCGACGTCGCCGAGGAGCTGGAGCGGTTCGAGTCTCATGTTTGCGCCATGCGCGAAACGCTGGCCGGGCTGGAGCCGGCCGGCCGCCGGCTCGACTTTCTGCTGCAGGAGCTGAACCGCGAAGCGAACACGCTGGCCTCCAAGTCGCAGGACGTCGCCACTACACGAGCGGCCGTGGACATGAAGGTGCTCATCGAGCAGTTGCGCGAGCAGGTGCAGAATGTCGAGTGAGCTTGCCGCCGGTCCGTCGCATGACATGGCGCAGGCCGGCCGTCTGTACGTCGTTTCGGCACCCTCCGGCGCGGGCAAGACCAGCCTCGTCAAGGCGCTCGTCGATCTCGACCCGGCGCTCGTTTTTTCGATTTCCTATACGACGCGGCCGAAGCGCCCCAACGAAATAGAGGGCAAGGATTACTTTTTCGTCGACAAGGGCCGCTTCGACAGCCTGGTCGAGGCCGGCGAGTTTCTCGAACACGCGGAGGTGTTCGGCAACTGCTACGGTACCGGCCGCTCGCACGTGGAGGCATTGCTGGCCGAGGGGCACAACGTGATTCTGGAAATCGACTGGCAGGGCGCGCGGCAGATCCGCGCTGCCATGCCCGGTTGCCGCACCATCTTCGTGCTGCCGCCCTCCGTTGCGGAGCTCGAGCGGCGCCTCCGCGGCCGCAGCACTGACGACGAAGCGACCATTCAACGCCGGCTCTCAGAGGCGTCTGCCGACCTCGGGCACTGGGGCGAGTTCGATTATGTGATCGTCAATGACGATTTTACGACGGCGCTCGAACATCTCGCCCAGGTCGTGCGCGGGGCAGGCGAGCAGTCGAGCACGGCCGAGCCGGCGCTTCGGCAGTTCGTGGAGAAGCTGGGCGCGGCCGCGAAAAAGGCGGGTTGACGGCCCGAGCGTGGGCCGATACAAGCCTTTCAGGCCTGTCACAATACGACGTGAGAGCTGTTTTTTCGCCTTTCGCCGGCCGAACGAACTGGGTAAACTGATGGTCCGCACCGCCCAGGTGCCCGATCGAGGATCACTCCCCTGATGGCCAGAATCACCGTCGAAGACTGTCTCGACAGAGTCGATAACCTGTTCGAGCTCGTGCTCGTCGCTTCCAGGCGCGCGCGGCGACTCGCGAACGGCGCCGAGGCGCAGGTCGCGTGGGAAAACGACAAGCCTACCGTGGTCGCGCTGCGCGAGATCGCTGCGGGCCATGTCAATGCGTCGATTCTCGAGGAACCCGAGCAACCCGCCGACACGGCGAGCTCGCTCGAGGCGTCAGCGGAGGCCATATTCGAGCGCGCGCCTGCCATCCGTGACTGAACGCGGCCGAGCGGTGATCGTCCAAACGAGGTAGCAGCGGGTAGCGCCTGCCACAAGCATCCGCCCGGCACCCGCGGCCCGCTAGCGATAGGCTCTCGAGCTACGACTGTGGAACACACCGCTTCCGTTCTTGGCCGGATACCGAAGGGCAAGCGCCCCAGGGATGTCAACGCGCTGCTCGCCAAGCTCGAGTCCTATCTGACGCCGGAGCAGGTCGGCCAGGTCTACGCCGCCTACGAGTTCGGCGCGGATGTCCACGAAGGCCAGCGACGCCTCTCCGGCGAGCCTTTCATTTCGCATCCCGTGGCCGTCGCGAGCCTGCTGGCCGATCTGCACCTCGATGCCCCGACCATCACCGCCGCGATCCTGCACGACGTCATCGAGGACACGCCGACGGCGAAGGAGCAGCTCGCCGAACAGTTCGGCCGTGAAGTGGCGGCGCTGGTCGACGGCGTCAGCAAGCTCGATCGCGTCCAGTTCCGCAGCCGCGCCGAGGCGCAAGCCGAAAGCTTCCGCAAAATGCTGCTCGCCATGGCCGACGACATTCGCGTCATCATGGTCAAGCTGGCCGACCGGACGCACAATATGCGCACCCTGGGTTCCGTGCCGCCGGCAAAAAGCCGCCGCATCGCGCGCGAGACCCTTGACATCTACGCGCCCATAGCCAACCGGCTCGGCATCAACTCGATGCGCCTCGAGCTCGAGGAGCTGGGCTTCAAGGCCCTGTACCCCTACCGGCACCGGGTGCTCGAACGCGCGCTGAGACGCTCGCGCGGCAACCAGCGCCAGTTCATGCGCAGGATTCAGGACCGGCTCGAGAAAGCATTGCGCAAGGCGGCGATCCAGGCCGAGGTGCAGGGGCGCGAGAAGCATCTTTACAGCATTTACCGGAAGATGCAGCAGAAGGGACGCTCGTTGAACGAGATCGTGGATGTGTTCGGCCTGCGCATTGTCGTCAACAGCGCCGATACCTGCTATCGCGTGCTCGGTATCGTGCACTCGCACTACCGGCCGATGCCGGGCCGCTTCAAGGATTACATCGCCATTCCGCGCATCAACGGCTACCAGTCCCTGCACACGACGCTGTTCGGTCCCAACGGCCTGCCGCTGGAAGTGCAGATTCGCACCGAGGACATGGACCGCATTGCGGAGTCGGGCATTGCCGCGCACTGGCAGTACAAGACCGGCGACGCGCTGGGCGCTGCGCCGCAGGCGCGCGCGCACGAGTGGCTCAAGGGACTCATCGACATGCAGGGCAACTCCGAGGAATTCCTCGAGAGCGTGAAGATCGATCTGTTTCCGGACAAAGTGTACGTATTCACGCCGACGGGCGAGATCCGCCGCCTGCCGCGCGGCGCAACCGCGCTCGATTTCGCCTATTCCGTGCATACCGACGTCGGCAACCGTTGCGTGGCGGCCAAGGTCGACCGGCGTCTCGTGCCGTTGCGCACGCAGCTCGTCACCGGGCAGAGCGTCGAGATCCTTACCGCCCGCGGCGCGAAACCCAACCCGGCGTGGATCAATTTCGTCGTCACGGCCAAGGCGCGTGCAGCAATCCGCAATTACCTGAAGAATCTGCAGCGCGGCGAGGCTCGCGAACTGGGCCGGAGACTGCTCGACCAGGCGCTCGGCGAGTTTTCGATGTCAGTGCGCAAGGTCGGCCGGCGCAAGCTCAAGGCGCTCACCGACGAGCTTGCGCTCGCAGATGCCGACGAGTTGTTCGAAAAAATCGGCCTCGGCGAGCGCCTCGCGCCGCTCGTAGCGCGCCGCCTGGTCGCCGGCGGCGACGAGGCCGAGCCCGGCCGCCAGGTCGAGCCGCTCAGCATCGCCGGCACCGAAGGCATGGTCGTCACGTACGCGCGATGCTGTTTCCCGGTCCCCGACGACCCGATCATGGGTTACCTGAGCGCCGGCCGCGGCGTCGTCATTCACCGCAACGACTGTGGCAACCTCGCCGAGTATCGCAAGCAGCCGGAGAAGTGGGTCGCCGTCGACTGGAAACACAAGGTCGCGCGCCGCTTCTCGGTGGAGATCCGCGTCGAGGTCATCAACCGGCTCGGCGTGCTCGCCGAGGTCGCGGCAAACATCGCCGAAAGCAATACCAATATCGAGCACGTCTCGGTCGTGGAGCGCGACGGCGATACCTCGACGCTGATCTTTCAGCTTCAAGTGAGCGACCGGCGGCACCTCGAAGAGCTGCTCAATCGCATTCGCGCGCTGCCCGATGCGTACAAAGCCACGCGAAGCTGCGCTTGAACCCTACGCCGAGGAGCTGAACCATGGCGCGCACGATCGTCACCACCGCCAGCGCGCCTGCGGCGATAGGCACGTATTCGCAGGCCGTGAAGATCGATGGCCGGGTCTATCTGTCCGGCCAGATTCCGCTCGACCCGCAGACCGGCCGTCTGGTCGAAGGCGACTTCGCCGCTCATGCGAGGCGCGTTTTCGACAATCTCGCCGCCGTGGCGGAAGCGGCCGGCGGCTCTCTGGCCGCCGTAGCGAAGCTCAACGTCTACCTGACCGACCTGGCCAATTTCGCGACCGTCAACGACGTCATGGCCGATTACTTCACCGAGCCTTATCCGGCGCGCGCTGTTGTCGGCGTGGCCGCTTTGCCGCGCGGCGCGGCCATCGAAGCGGATGGTGTCCTCGAGCTATGACTTCGACCGGCCGCTCGATGCATGCCAGCTTGCCTCTCCGCGCGAATGCCGAGGGGCACAGACACCGCCCTGTCACTGTCCGGGAGGGAGCCGCAGGCAGGGGCGAGTCCCGAGCAGCGTGATAACGGCCCCTCGATCAACGGCCGCGGCGCAGCCGATCACCTCCCTGCGCGGCGTCGGCGCAGATCTCGCGGGCAGGCTCGCGCGACTCGACGTGACCACACTCGAGGATTTGTTTTTCCTGCTGCCCCTGCGTTACGAGGATCGCACGCGCGTTACGCCCATAGGGACGTTGCGCGCAGGCGAGCGCGCGGTCGTGGAGGGCGGGATCCAGCTCACTGAAGTCGCTTTCCGCGGCCGCCGGTCGCTGTTGACGAGCATCACCGACGGCACCGGCAGCCTGATGCTGCGTTTTTTTCATTTCTCTCGCGCCCAGGCGGAAGGGCTGAAGCGCGGCGCGCGTGTCCGTTGCTTTGGCGAAGTGCGCCGCGGCCCGGCCGGGCTCGAGATCGTTCACCCCGAGTATCGGCTGATCGCGCCGGGGACCAGTCTGGCGGTCGAAGAAAGCCTTACGCCGATCTACCCGTCGACCGAAGGCATACAGCAAGGGCGACTGCGAAGGCTGAGCGGGCTCGCGCTCGAGATTCTCGACCGGCGCGGGCTCGAGGAGCATCTGCCGGGCGACGTGCGTGCCGCGCTCGAACTGCCGCCGCTCGCCGAGGCGGTGCGGTATGTGCATCGTCCGCCGCCAGACGCCTCGCTCGAGCAACTCGCGGCCGGCCGGCATCCGGCGCAGCGCCGCCTCGCGTTCGAGGAGCTGCTCGCGCATCACCTCAGTCTGCGGCTGCTCCGGCGACAGATGCAGAAGGAAAACGCGCCTGCGCTGGCCGGGAACGGCCGGCTTCGCGCGCCGTTCCTGGCCGGGCTCGGTTTTTCACTGACGACTGCGCAGACGCGCGTCACAAGCGAGATCTGCGGCGATCTGGCGTGCGCCCGCCCCATGCTGCGGTTGTTGCAGGGCGACGTCGGGTCCGGCAAGACGGTGGTCGCGGCGCTGGCTGCGCTCGAGGCAGTCGAAGCCGGCTATCAGGCAGCGATCATGGCGCCGACCGAGCTGCTGGCCGAGCAGCATTACCGGACTTTCGACGCCTGGCTCGGCCCGCTCGGCATCGGCGTCGCCTGGCTCGCAGGAGCGCAGAAGGGGAAGACCCGCGCCGCGGCACTTGCAGCCGTCGAAACCGGCTCGGCCGCGATGGTGGTCGGCACGCATGCCCTGTTTCAGGCGGGAGTCCGATTCGCGCGGCTGGCGCTGGTCATCGTTGACGAGCAGCATCGCTTCGGGGTGCATCAGCGTCTTGCGCTGCGCGACAAGGGCGGCGGGCTCGTGCCGCACCAGTTGATCATGACGGCAACACCGATCCCGCGCACGCTGGCGATGACCGCCTACGCCGATCTCGACAACTCGGTGATAGACGAGCTACCCCCCGGGCGCCGGCCGGTGCGCACCGCGGTCATTCCGAATACGCGGCGTTCGGAAGTCGTGGAACGCGTGCAGCGCGCCTGCGCGGAGGGCCGCCAGGCTTACTGGGTCTGCCCGCTCATCGAGGAGTCCGAGGC
>JACDCP010000154.1 GCA_013817465.1 Gammaproteobacteria bacterium
CCACGTACGCGTAGAGCAGCTCGGCCTGCTGCTCGAGCGTCGCGCCAATCTGCGTCCAGTCCACCGCTCCTCCCTCGTCGGCGACCGCTTTCGCCTTGCGATCCTGTTCGGCCAGCGACGAAAGATGGGTGCTCTCCATTTGCCACTTGAGCGCGAAATGCCGGGCAGCCTCGCGAGGCGTGGTCGCGAGCGCGGCAGCGATATGGTCGGTAGGAAGCGCCTTCCCGGCGATCACCCAGTAGGCAACACCGCGATTTCGGGCCGGCCATACCTTGCCGATGAATACTTTGTGCGGGACGGCCCACACCATCTGGCCGGTCACTTCCGTGGCGACCAGGCCGGTGCTGTGCGCGTGCTGGCCCATTGCGTCGATCTGGCCCTTCGCCCAATGGGTAAAGGCCTCCAGCTCGGCCGGATCCTTGAACGTCATCGATCGCTTCTCCATTGCGTGCCGGCTGAGCAGCCCGCTGAAAGGTTGTTAAAAAAGCCATCCATGGCTTTCTTAACTCTGCAGGCTAGTTCTCTGTCCCGGCTCCGGCAGCAACCCGGCCGGCCGGCCGGGCGCCCGTCAGCGGCGGCGCGAAGATCGGCGAGCCTTCCGGCCAGGGCCGCGTGGCGGCCTCCCCGTCCTGGTAGCGTTGCAAATCCCCGTAATAATCGCGCTGCGCCTGCTCGTCCTCGGCTTTGATCGCCTCGAAGATCGCCTGCGTCTGCAGATCGATTGCATCCTCGAACTCGTCATTCGCGGCCATGGCCATAGCAAGCGTCGCTGCGGAATGCCTTCCCGGATATCGTTGATACAACTGTTCGGCCACTACCAGCGACTGACTCTGCTGCTCTTCGGTCGACGCCGGACAAGTGGAATATACGCGGCTCAGGCTCTGCAACACCCTGGGATCTTGCGGGCTGAGGCGAGAGGCGTTCTCGAGCGACGTGAGGGCGTCTTCGCAGTGCTCCTGTGCGAGCGCGGCAAGAGCGAGATAGTAGTGTGCGTCGACGCTGGCTTCCTGCACCTCGACGATCTTGTTGAACTGCGCTTCGGCCTCAGCGAAGCTGCCCTGCCGCATGAGTAGAACGGCGAGCCGCGCCCGGGACAGCAGATCGTCGGCATCGGCGTTCGCGGCCGCCCGGTAATGCCCCATGGCGAGCTTCTCTTCGCCGGTCTGCTCGAGGAGGCTCGCCTTGAGGTAGTTGGCCGCGCCGTGCAGGGAATCGATTTCGAGCGCGTCATCTAACTGATCTCTCGCCTCCTCGGCCCGTCCCAGCGCCGCCAGCGTCTGCGAAAGCCGCAGGCGCGCATCGACATCTCCGGGATCCACGGCGACGGCGACGCCGAAGAGCTGCGCCGCCTCGTCCGGATCGCCTGCCTGAAGCGCCTCGTCGCCCAGATTCCTGTAATACGCCGCGCTGGCCGTAAAGCCCTGCATGTACACCAGCAACGGATCGACGATCTGCGGCGCCTGCTGCCCGGCCCGTGCCTCGTGATCCTCTGCCTGCGCCGACTCGCCGAGGCCGCGCAGCGCAGCCGCCAGCGGCTCGTGAAGCTGGTCTGCCTCCGGCTGCGATTCGAGCGCGCGCTCGAGATAATCGACGGCGCTGCGGTATTCCTTCCGCTGCAGCGCCACCCGGCCCATGCCGGCCAGTGCCGGCACGGCGTCATCCCTCAGGGAAAGCACCTGCGCGAACTGATCTTCGGCCTCATCGGGACGCTCGAGCTCGAGCGCGACGAGGCCGAGCCGGATTCGCGCCGGGGGATTCGTCGGATTAATCGAGAGACTATATGCATAGCTCGCCGCGGCCTTGCGATGCTCGCCTGCCTGGTCGTACAGGATGGCGACGTAGTAGGTCCAGCGGTAGTTCGTGCCGTCCAGTGCGGCCGCGTTGTACAGGGCCGCTTCGGCGGCGTCGTGCAGCCCGTGCGCGAAATAATGCATGCCGATCCAGCCATAGAGCTGGCCGAGCTGCGGGCCAGCGACTTCTCCGCGCCGCTCCTCGAAATAGTCGGCGGCCTGCGCGAGCCTCTCGCGCGCTTCCGGCTCGAGCGTAGCGAGATCGGGATGCTCCAGGTCGACCAGCTCCACCGGCGGCTGATCCTGGCCGGCAGCCGGCCAGGTGGCCAGGCACAACAAGGCCAGGGCAACCGCGCGGGAGCGACAGAGTTTCGGCAAAGATTTCACCATGCGGCTCCGGTTCATTGTTGCGAAACGACGAGAACGCGATCCACCGGCGAGCTTACGAGCCTCTCGCTCGTGCCGTCCGGCCAGGTGATGCTGACGGCGTCCACGGCAGACTGCAGGCCGAGCCCGAAAGTCACGGGCAGTTCGACCTGCGAAAGATAGCTGCGCGCCGTCATGACCTGCCGGTATTGGGTCACGCCGCCGGCCTCGAGTTCCACGCGCGCGCCGCCAGCATCGACATTGGGAGGCTTTGTGGCATCAATTGTTGGGACCCGGGTCAGTCGGGCCGGCATCAGTGGCCTGCCTGGAAGCGCACGTTATAGCGTTGATGCAGGGCTTCACGATGCGCGGCCAGCCCCGGATCCGCCTCCGGGCGCACGGGCAACGGCCCGACGGTATCGCCGTGCCGGGTGTAAAGATCCATGTCTTTGGCATACCCCCTCGATTCGAGAACGAGCTCGCGGCGCCACCCGGCCGGGGGCTCGGCCGGCGCCGGAAATTCGAAATGCGTCTCCTCGCCCGGGCCGATGATGGCGAGCGCATCGTCGAGGTCGACAACCAGCGGCAGCACGTCGCCGAAACGCGTGTAGAGTCCCACAGGGTATTTGGTGTCCCAGAAGGCCGCTCGCTCGCCGTAGTCGTAACGCGGCACACGCTGCGGTCCGGTCGTGCGCCGGGCAAAGCCGGTCTTCCTGAGCGTCGCGAGCGCGGGCGCGAGAACCTGCGCTCGCAGCTCCGGCAGCGGCTCGGCAAACGCGACACGGATCCGGTCCCAGTAGACTTCCTGGGTCGTCGACAGGCGCAGCGCATCCGTGCCGGGCGGCAGATTATCGAGCGGCAGCGCCATCTCGCGCGGCATCCCGGCCGGATAGCCGAATTGTTCGTAGACGGTCTGCCAGATGCCGTCGCTGCCGCGAGCTTCCAGCGTAGGCGGCGCGTATTCGGCATCGGCCTGCCACGCCGCGAACATCGTCTGGGAATACGGATATTCGATCCAGCCATCCGCGATCAGGATCGGCCGGCCCGCGCCTGCCTCGAGCGCCGAGCCGAATTCGAGCGTCAACACGTGCGGCGCCGCCAGCCGGCCGACAAAGCGCCGATCGAGACGGCCGACCGGCGCCGCACGCAGGTCGCGCCCGAGCAGCGAGCGGGTGACGTCCTTGCCCCTGTCGTTGACGACGCTCGCAGGCCCGATCGCCCGACGGTAAAAGAGTGGCTCGCCGGTCGGTTCAGGCGCGCCCGAGCCGAAGCGTTCGTCGAGCGTCATCGACCATCCCGGCGGCAGATCGTAGATATGCAGGCGCAGCGCATCGAGGTAGGCAGTCTCCTCCATCGGCTCGGTCAGCTTGAACGCGTAACGGCCGTTCCTCGGCGCGACGAGCCCGGCGGGCAGCCGGAAGAATTCCCACGGGCGCGGCGGCGCGTACTCGCCGGGCGCCACGAAGAAACCCAGGCCCCCGACACCCAGCAGATCGCTGACGAATACGAACTCGCTGCCGTCGAACGCAAACAGCACCGGACAGCTCGACAGTTGGCGCTGCGTCTCGGCAATCCGCTTGACACCGCCCGGCTCCAGCCCCAGCTCGGTCTGGAAGACGCCATCCGACCAGTCGATGGCAACGTAGTCGGCGCGCGGCGCGCCGCCCAGGCCGAGTGACAGCGGTTGCAGGCTCTGGCCGGGGGCTGAAACCTTGTCGAAGCTGTCGAGCAGCGTCCAGCGCGATCCGACCCGCAACGCCACCGCGGCGCCGATCCCTGAAGCATTCGAGCGCATGGACTCGCCGCGCTCTTCGCGCCCGGTGAGCTGCAAGGCCACGAATGCGTATCGGCCATTACCGGCCGACCATAGCTCCAGGCGGGCAGCTTCTCCGTCGCGCTCTAGCCCTACCAGCGCCGGGCCGCGGCGCGGTTCGACCAGCACGGGAATCAGCGCCGTCAGATCGCCCGTCTCCGCGAAAATCTCCCGCACCGCATTCGGTCCGATCTCGTAAATGGCGAAATTACCCTGCCGCGCAACGAGCAGCTCGAGCACGCCGTCGCCATCGAAATCCTGCAAGCCGAGCACCGGCTGCGACTCAGGCGATGCAGCCAATTCTGTATCGCGCTCCGGCTTGCGCCGGGGTGAGGTCGCGGGACGACGGTCGACGTCACCGTCTTCGACTTCCGGTCGATGCAACACGCGCCCGGCCCACTCGTCGGACCTCTTGCGCCATTCCCGTAGCGTGCCGGCTGCATCCAACGTGTAAATCTCCACCTGGCCATCCGCGTCGACATCACCGCTCACGGCGGTCCGGGCGGGCTGGCTTTTCAATGGCCCAAAACCCGGCGCTTCGCGATAGCGCCATAGACGATCGTTCAGATAGACGTCATGCGGCCGCCCGGCGCGCATCACGAGAATGTCGGCGTCGCGGTCCCGATCGAGATCGGCCACGACGATGCCGCGCCCGCCGCCGCCGGGCCCGGTCAGACCCTGCGCTTCGGCCAGCGGGCGAAAGCTGCCGTCGAGGTTGTTGTTGTACAGCTCGTCGGGTCCGTCTTCGTTGACCACGAAAATGTCGAGATCGCCGTCATGATCAGCATCGAACAGCGCGGCGGCGGCGCACGCGTGCTCGCCGTTCGCCGTGCCGCTGGCGGCCGTCACGTCCTGCCACTCACCGGCTGTGTGCTGACGCCAGAGCTGGTTCGGGCCACGCCGGCACAGATACACATCGACCAATCCGTCGTTATCGATGTCGCCCCAGAGCGCCGCTACGACCTGCGTCGGCGCTGCGAGCGGATGACCGGCGAGCGGCGCGAATTCGCCATCCCCGTCGCCGAGCAGCAGTGCGTTCGGTTGCTCGCTGCCGGCGTGGGTGACAAAGAGATCCTGGTGGCCGTCCGCATCCAGGTCGACGGTCGTGAGTGCAGCGCCCGATCCCGCAGCAAATTCGCCGGCCACGCGTTCCGGCGCCTGGAACAGCGGGCCCACCAGCGGCTCGGGCGGCAACGCGTCCGGATCACCGATGGCCAGGGCTTCGGCCTTCGGCCCCATGCGGGTGTACTTGAGCTCCGCGAGGCGGGCGCGCGGATTGTCCTTGAAGCGCTCGTACTGCTCGAGCCTCGTGCGCGCTGCATCTTTGTCGCCGAGCCTGCGCAGAGCGAGGGCGGCACCGTAATAGGCGCTGCGCAGATACGGGTCCTGCTCGATGGCGCGGTCGTACCAGGGCAATGTTTCCTGCACCTTGCCGGCTTGGAGCAGGCTTTGCGCAACGTAGTACGCCGCATAGGCATCGTCGGGATCGCCTTCGGCCACCCGCCGGAAATTTTCCAGCGCAGCGTCGCTGTTGCCGGCATGGAGCTCGAGCAGGCCCGCCAGGTAGTGTGCCCGCAGATTATCCCGGTCGGCCGCGAGCACTTCCTCGACCAGCGCCATGGCCCGCTGCTCGTCCCCGGGCTCCTGGCGATTGAGCGTCGCAATGGCCAGATTGAGCCTTGCTGCGGTCCAGTCCGGCCGGCGTTCGACGAGGCCGGCGAATGCGTGGTGGGCCGCCTCGTACTCGAAACGACCCATGAGCGCAACGCCACGATTATTGAGGGCGACGTCGTCCGGCGCCAGCTCCGGCTCATGCCTCGCCCCGACCGGATCGCGCTCGCAGCCGGCGAGCATCGCGCAGATAAGCGCAGCGAGGAATCCTGCGAGAACGCGGCGGGGAACGCTTCGCTCGCTTCCGGCATCGATCATGCGAGCTTGCCCTTCGCCCTGGCGATGCGCGAGCGCAGCGATGCCATGGCGATCCCGCCCGCGCCGGCGGGCTCCAGCCAGTCCTGCTGCAGGTAGGGATGCACGCTGCTGCGCAGATGTGCCCGCATATCGTGTCCGAGCCGGCGCTCGCGCTCGGCCCGCAGGGCCGTGATGTCGATGGGCGCCACGACGATCCTTTCGCCGGGACCGGGCTCGGCCTGGGCGAGAATGCGTCCGTCGTAATCGACGACCATGCTGCCGCCCGGCCAGGAGAACGGCGGGTAGTTCCTGAGGCTCGCACCCTGGTTGGCAGCGACGACGAACACGGTATTCTCGAGCGCGCGCGTGCGATTGACGAGCGTCCACCAGTCGGTCGGCGACGCGGCCCCCCAGGGATCCATATACGCCGAAATTCGTACGATCAGCTCGGCGCCGTTGAAGGCGATCTGCCGGATGGTCTCCGGAAACAGCCAGTCATAGCAGGTCGCGACGCCGAGGCGGCCGAGCTCGGTATCTGCCACCGGGAACGGATCGTGCGGATAGTCGGCGAAATCATGCGGGCTCGCATGCACCTCCCACGGGATCCACGGATTGACCTTGCGATACTTCGAGAGCAGGCCGCGCGGGCCGATCAGCACCGTCGTATTGAACACGGCGTCCGGAAAGTCCGCATCCGACTCGAGGAACGAGCCGGTCTGGATGTAACAGCCATATTCCTTCGCGAGCTTTTCGTAAGCGTCGGTATGCTCATTGGGTACCGGCACCGCAAGCTGCTCGCGAAGCCTGGCGACCGTATCGTGTATCGGCGCCGCATGCGCGAACTCCGGGAACGCGAGCAGCCGCACGTCGAAAAAGGGCTCGTAGCCCGTGATGGTCTGCTCGATCATGCCGAGCATGCGCCGCGTGCGTTGGGCGATTTCGCCCCGCGACTGTGGACACGGGAAATCTGTCTGACACGCCGCGGCGTAAAAATGGAGGCTCATGCGGTTCTCGGTGCGGATTGCGGCTGCCGGGGACCCGGTGGCGCAGGTTGCGAGCGCCCCTGCCTCTCGGCGGAAGCACTGGAGATTACAACATTTTTGCGTGAAACTGCGCGCCTGACCTCGAGCCGGAGAGTCGACATGGGTCGGAAAGTGCTGGCTGGATTGATTGCCATCGTGATGTCCGGCGCGATCCGGGCCGATGATCAGCCCGCCGGCCTGGAGGCGCTCGGCTGGCTGACCGGCACGTGGATCGATGAGCGCGGCGGTGCGAGCTCCGAGCATTACTGGACGAGCGTTCGCGGTGGCACGCTGCTCGGCCTGCAGCGCGATATCGGGCCGGACGGGGATGCCTGGGTCGAGTTCGTCAAAGTGCATGAGACGCCCGAGGGCATCGTGTTCACGGTGATTCCGCTCGGCCAGGCGCAGGCCGAATTCGCGCTGGTCAGCTCGAGCGAGCGGCGGGCCGTATTCGAGAACCCGGCGCACGATTTCCCCCGGCGGATCGTTTACTGGCTCGAGAATGATGACATACTCGCAGCACGGATCGAGGGTTCGGCCGATAGCGAGCAGCGCTCGTCCGAGTGGCGCTGGAAACGCGTCGATCCATGAGCCGGATTCCGCGCCGGAGCGTGGCTGGATCGTTCCGGTCCGGCGTGCAAAAGGAGTCTTACGTCGACGACATGAGACAAGCGGACGAAGCGCGATGGCGCTTGCGCGAAAGTGAGCGCCTGGCCAGCGAACGGCTGGCTCAACTCGAGGCCGTGTACGAC
>JACDCP010000326.1 GCA_013817465.1 Gammaproteobacteria bacterium
GTCATGGGGCTCGCGGAAGTCATCCGTCATCTGCCGCGGCTGATCAGGCTCAGGCGCGAACTTGCGCGCCGATTTCTCGCCGATCCGCCCGATGTGTTCGTCGGCATCGACGCGCCTGACTTCAATCTGGGCCTCGAGCGCCGGCTGCGCGGCGCAGGTGTCCGCACCGTTCACTACGTGAGCCCGTCCGTCTGGGCCTGGCGGCAGGGTCGCCTGAAAACCATCGAGCGCGCGACCGATCTCGTACTCTGCCTGCTGCCGTTCGAGAAAGCGTTCTATGATCGGCACGGTATCGCGGCCGTTTTCGTCGGCCATCCGCTGGCCGACGAAATTCCCGCCAAGGTCGACGGCAATGCCGCGCGAGCCAGCCTCGGCCTGCCCGGGTATGGTCGCTTGGTGGCGGTGCTCCCCGGCAGCCGCCTCGGCGAGGTGAGGCGACTCGGCGCCGACTTTGCCGGCGCGATCGACTGGCTGGCGGCACGCCGGAACGAGTTGCACTTCGTGGCGCCGATGGCAAACTTCCCGGTGCGAGAAGTGTTCGAGTCGCAACTGCGCGACGCGGCGCCGGGTCGCAAGGTGAGCCTGCTCGACGGATGCGCCCGGCAAGCCCTGGCGGCGGCCGACGTCGCCTTGCTGGCGTCCGGCACCGCGACCCTGGAGGCGGCGTTGCTCAAGTGCCCGATGGTCGTCGCTTACAGACTGGCGCCCGCGACGCGCTGGGCACTGCAGCGTTTCCGCCTGCTGAAGGTAGAGCGGTTTTCGCTGCCGAACCTGCTGGCCGCGCGCGACCTGGTGCCGGAGCTGCTGCAGGACGAAGTGACGCCTGCCGCGCTGGGTGCTGCGGTGCTCGACCAGCTCGAGGATTCGCACCGGCGCGACTCGCTCGAGCAGGCGTTCACCGACATGCATCACAGCTTGCGCCGCGGTGCCAGCAGGCGCGCTGCGGAAGCCGTGCTCGGGCTGACGAAGGAGAGGGACAGATGACACGTGCATGCCGCCTCGTGGCGGGCGTCGACGAAGCGGGTCGCGGTCCGTTGGCCGGGCCGGTCGTGGCGGCTGCGGTGGTGCTCGATCCGCGCCGTCCCGTGCGCGGTGTCAAGGATTCGAAGCTGCTTGCGCCGGCCGAGCGTGAACGCCTCGCGGCGCGCATCGAGAGCCGCGTGCGCTGTTGGTCGGTCGCCTGGGCCGACGTCGAGGAAATCGATCAGCTCAACATCCTGCATGCAACCCTGCTTGCGATGCGCCGGGCCGTCTGCGGCCTGAGCCTGCGACCCGCCCATGTGCAGATCGACGGCAACCGCTGCCCGGTGCTTGCCGAGAGCGGCGTAAGCCTGAGCGTGGAAGCTGTGATCGGCGGGGATCGTGTCGTGCGGGCGATCGGTGCCGCCTCCATTCTCGCCAAGGTTTATCGCGACGCGCTCATGCGGCGGCTCGACGGACGCTATCCGGTCTATGGCTTCGCTGCCCACAAAGGCTACGCCACGCCCGAGCACTTCGCCGCCCTGACGCGGCACGGGCCCTGCGCCATTCACCGGCGCACGTTCGCGCCGGTGCGGGCTTCGCTCGGTATACCCGCAGGTCCGCTCATCGAATTGGCTGCCGAGAAAAACTGACGTGCAATCGTTCGTCCATCTGCGCCTGCATACCGAGTACTCGATCGCGGACGGTCTCGTGCGCGTGCCGGCGCTCATGGAGGCGGTGGCGAGCGCCGCGATGCCGGCGGTCGCCCTGACTGACCGCGGCAACCTGTTCGCCATGGTCAAGTTTTTCCGCGACGCCGAGCGCGCGGGGATCAAGCCGGTCATCGGCGTCGAGGCGCGCGTGCACGAGCCCGCCGACGCCGCACAGCCCACTGAGCTGGTGCTGCTCTGCCAGAACGAAACGGGCTATCGCCGGCTGACAGCGCTGGTCACACGCAGCTTCCTCGAAGGCCAGCGCCGCGGCGTGCCGATGATCGAGCGAGAATGGCTCGCAGGCCACGGTGCAGATGGCTTGATCGCCCTGTCCGGCGGGCGCCGCGGCGACATCGGGCGCGCGATCCTCGGCGGACGCGAAAGTGACGCGCGCGACGCGCTGGAACGGTGGCTGAAACTGTTCGGCGATCGCTTCTATCTGGAACTGCAGCGCACCGGCCGCGACGGCGAGGAGGCCTGGCTGCACGGCGCCGTGGCGCTGGCCTCGAGCTGCGGCGTGCCGATCGTCGCGACCAACGACGTCTGTTTCCTCCGGCGCGCCGACTTCGAAGCGCACGAGGCGCGGGTGTGCATCCATCAGGGCTGCGCGCTTGCCGATCCGGGTCGGGCGAGGCCGTATAGCGAGCAGCAATATCTGCGCACGCCGGCCGAGATGCGGGC
>JACDCP010000327.1 GCA_013817465.1 Gammaproteobacteria bacterium
TACGCTCATCTCAACTGGGATTCGATTCGCGTGGAGCCGGGTAAGAACGTGGAACGCGGGCAGTACATCGCCGATTCCGGCAATACGGGTTTCTCGACCGGTCCGCACTTGCATTTCGTCGTGCAGGGCAATGCGGGGCTCGCCATCGAGTCGGTGCCGGTGACGTTTGCGGGGGTGGACGGGGAGGCGCTGACGCCGCATACCGGGGAACAGTTGACCGCCTATTGATCAAACACCCGTCCCCTGTCCTCCCGGAAAGGGAGGGCAGGGGATATGGCGAACCTTTTCTTGCGCGGGTCGCCGAGCCGATCCGGACCTGACCGCGCGCGCTGCTGCGCCGGCATCAACCGGCGGCGAATTCGCGGTTGAGCGCATCGACCGACGTGATCGGCGCGGAGCACGTCGTGCCGCGGCAGACGTAGGCGACCGGATCGTTACCTGCGGCTTTTTCTGCAAGCGCGAGCGGCAGATCGAGCACGTCGGCGGGAATGAAAAATACGAGGCGGCGCGGCGCGTAGGTTGCCAGCGCGTCGCGCCATCCTTCGAGCATCGACCCGTCGCTGCGCACGATGATGGTCTCGAGCGGGTGCAGATATTCATCGAGCGCCATGACGAGCGTCCCGTGCGCTGAGGGATGCTGGCGCATCGCTTCCCAGCCCGCGCGCAGCGTTCGCTCTGCGGCGTCGATAAAGCGTGTCTCGCCGAGCAAATAGCCGAGCCTGAGCAATGCCCTGGCGGCTATGCCATTACCCGAGGGCGCGGCGTCGTCGCCGAGTGGCTTCGGCCGATGAATGAGCTGCTCGTGATCGTCGGCCGTGAAAAAGAAGCCGCCAGTTTCCGCATCCTCGAAGTGTGCGAGCAGGACATCGGCGAGCTCGACGGCGAAGTTTAGAGAGTCGCTGGAAAATTCAGCCTGGGCGAGCTCGATGAGACCATCGATCAGGAACGCGTGATCGTCGAGATAAGCGAGCAGGTGCGCACGGCCATCCTTGTAGTTCGCCAGCAGCCGTCCGTCGCGCCATAACTCGTGGCGAATGAACGCGGCCGCGCGAGCCGCCGATCGAGCGAACGCAGGCTCATTCAACACGCGAGACGCGATGGCCATGCCGCGGATCATGAGGCCGTTCCAGCCGGTGAGAATCTTTTCGTCACGGCCCGGCCACACGCGCTTCGAACGCACTTCAAAAAGCTTCGCACGCGCCGCGTCCAGCAGCTTGCGCAGCTCATCGATCGGGCGCCCGCTCTCGTGTGCGATGACCGACAGCGGCTGGGCGACGCGGAAGTGCCAGCGGCCCTCGAAGTTCGGCGGCTGGTCGAGGCCGTAGTGGCGCGCGACGATGGCATACGCGTCGTCTCCGACGATGCGACGCACTTCCTCCTTGTCCCAGACGTAAAAGCGGCCTTCCTCACCCTCGGAATCCGCATCGAGGGTCGCGTAATAGCCGCCGTCCGGCGCCTGCATCTCGCGCAGGCACCACTCCGCCGTCTCGCGTGCCACTCGCCCGAACAGTGGCTCACCGGTCGCCTGCCAGGCTTGTGCGCAGAGCGCGAGCAATGGCCCGTTGTCGTAGAGCATTTTCTCGAAATGCGGAATCGACCATTGCGCATCGACCGAGTAACGGCAGAAGCCGCCGCCGAGCTGGTCGTACAAACCGCCGAGCGCCATGCGTTGCAGGCTGAACGTCGCCATGTGTAGCGCGGGCCCATCGGGCGCGCCGTCGCGTGAGTGGTCCAGCGATGCGCGCAGCAGAAATTCGATGCCGGGCGCATGCGGAAACTTCGGTGCGCCGCCGAAGCCGCCATACCGCGCGTCGAATTGCTCCTCGAGCGCGGCGCGGGATGCTGCGAGCGGCTCGTCCGTCAGCGCGGCATCGGCCGGGGCGGGAGCGGGCGAAAGCCGGTCGAAGACGCAGCGCAGGGATTCGTTTTGCCGGCTGATTTCGGCACCGTGCTCGCCATAATATTGCGCAACACGACGCAGGATTTCGCCGAAGGCGGGCAGGCCGTGGCGTGGCTGGAGCGGAAAGTAGGTGCCGCCGAAGAAGGGCGTCTGATCCTGCGGCGCAAGAAACATGGTCAGCGGCCAGCCGCCGGGGCGCTGCGTGATGATCTGGTGCGCGACCTGATAAATGCGATCGAGGTCCGGCCGTTCTTCGCGGTCGACCTTGATGTTGACGTACAGCTCGTTCATGAGCGCCGCAGTCTCGGCGTCCTCGAAGGACTCGTGCGCCATCACGTGGCACCAGTGGCAGGCGGCGTAGCCGATCGAGAGCAGGATCGGCCGGTCCTCGTCGCGCGCACGCCCGAGCGCCTGCTCGCCCCACGGCTGCCAGTGCACCGGGTTGTCGGCGTG
>JACDCP010000005.1 GCA_013817465.1 Gammaproteobacteria bacterium
TGGCAGACCAGCGGCGATGACCTCGCGGCGGGCACGATCACGTTCGTCGGCGCGGACGGTTCGACCTTCATTCACCCGCATTTTGCACCGCTCGGCAAAACGCGAACCGGGGCCCTGCTTATTTTCCTCGAGGACGCGAGCCTCCTCACCGCGCGCGTGCAGCAGATGAAGCTCGCCTCGCTGGGACGCCTGAGCGCAAGCATCGCGCACGAGATCCGCAATCCCGTCGGCGCCATGAGCCATGCGGGGCAGCTCCTGTCCGAATCGCCGTCGCTCGGCCCCGAGGAACGGCGGCTCACCGATATCATCCATACCAATGCGGAGCGAGTGAGCGGTATCATCGACAATGTGCTGCAGCTCTCCAGGCGCGACACGACGCGCCCGCAGCAGCTCGACCTCGGCGCCTGGGCAATCAAGTTTGCGGACGAGTTCTCGAGCACGCTGCAGCTCGATGATAGCCGCGTGCGTTTGAGCGGCACGGACCGCGGCATCGAAGTGCGCATGGATCCCTCGCACCTGCATCAGGTGCTCTGGAACCTGTGCGACAATTCCGTCAAGTACGCGAGCCGGCCCGCGGGAACCCCGGTGGAGATCGACTGTGGCCGCATGCAGACCAGCGGCCGGCCATATCTCGAGGTTGCCGATTGCGGCCCCGGCATCGCTGCGAACAAGGTCGACCGCATCTTCGAGCCATTCTTCACTGACGCCAAGGGCGGCACGGGTCTCGGCCTGTTCATTTCCCGGGAGCTTTGCGAATGCAACGGCGCTACCCTGCTCTACGAGCCACGAGAGGGCGGCGGAAGCTGCTTTCGGATCGTCTTTTCGGATCCGCAGCGCTGGGGAATGGTGAGCGATACCTGAGCCACGTGGTTATTGATTGACGCATGCCGCCGAGGTGTATTACATTGTAATACAATGCCTGAGGACACGATAAATGGATACAACAGTCACGGTGCGGCTCGACGTGAAGCTCGACCGGATGCTGCGAAAGCTCTGCAAACAGACCGGCCGCAGCCGGAGCGAAATTGTCCGCGATGCGCTGCGTCGACAGATGACGATAGAGTTTTACGAGCACTTGCGAAGCAAGGTGTTGCCCTTCGCCGAGGCAAAAGGATACCTGATCGATGAAGACGTCTTTCGCGATGTCTCGTGAAGGTGTTTCTCGACACCAACGTGCTGATCAGCGCGTTTGCCACTCGCGGCCTTTGCGAAGATGTCATGCGCGCTGTGCTGATCGAGCACGAGCTGGTAGTGGGGGAAGTAGTCCTTGAAGAGTTGCAGCGGGTACTGGAGACAAAGTTCGCTGTTCCGCTTGAAATTGTTCAAGGGCTGGTGGATCTGCTGAGCCAGCAGCGCGTCGTTCCCCGGCCGGATCGGCCAGCCGACATCGATATCCGCGATGCCAGTGACCGCTGGATCTTGGCCTCGGCGATCGCGGGCCGCGCCGACGTATTGGTCACCGGCGATCGCGATCTGCTCGAGCTCGAATCTGCCGGTGGGCTTCAAATCCTCAGCCCGAGAGGATTCTGGACGCTGCTGACGGGCAAATGATCGTGGAGTCTGGCCGGAAAATTTCCATGCCGCCTAACGTCCTCATCGTCGACGACGAGCCCGATATCCGGGAGTTACTCGCGATGACGCTCGAGCGCATGAAACTCGCGCCGCGCACTGCCGAGGACTTGGCGGCTGCGCGCCGCGAGCTCGGCAAAGGTCGGGTCGATTTGTGTCTCACCGACATGCGGCTGCCCGACGGCAATGGGTTGGATCTCGTCGAATGGATGCAGACGCATACTCCCGGCACGCCGGTGGCCGTGATCACGGCGCATGGCAATGTCGAATCGGCGGTCAGGGCGCTGAAGCTCGGCGCCTTCGATTTCGTCTCCAAGCCGCTCGACTTGCAGCAGCTCCGCAAGCTGGTGAGCACCGCGTTGAAATTGCACGACGCGGAGCCGCGCGAGCAGGCGGCGCAACCGGAAAATAGACTGCTCGGGGGCTCGCGGGCAATGCGCGAGCTGCGCGAGCTGGTATCCAAGGTCGCGCGCAGCCAGGCGCCCGTGCATATCTGCGGCGAGTCGGGCACGGGCAAGGAGCTCGTCGCGCGGCTGATACACGAAAGCGGCGCGCGGCGCGATCAGGCTTTCGTGCCGATCAATTGCGGCGCGATTCCGACCGAGCTCATGGAAAGCGAGTTCTTCGGCCACAAGAAGGGCAGCTTCACGGGTGCGGTTGCGGACAAGGAAGGCCTGTTCCAGGTCGCCGAGGGCGGCACGTTGCTGCTCGACGAAATCGCAGATCTGCCGCTGCACATGCAGGTCAAGTTGCTGCGCGTCATCCAGGAGAAGACGCTGCGCCCGGTCGGCGCGGCGCGCGAGTTTCCTGTCGACGTGCGCATCCTCAGCGCGACGCACAGAAACCTGGCCGAGCTGGTCGCCGCGGGCCGATTCCGTGAGGATCTTTTCTACCGCATCAACGTCATCGAGTTACGCGTGCCGCCGCTGCGCGAGCGGCTCCCGGATATTCCGGCGCTTGCTGCGAGCATCGTCGAACGCCTGGCCGGCCGCATGGGACTGGAAGCGCCGGCACTGTCCGATGAGGCCCTGAGCGTGCTGGCCAAGTATCATTATCCCGGCAATGTGCGCGAGCTGGAGAACGTTCTCGAGCGTGCTCTTGCGCTCTCGGGTGGACACGCGGTCGAGGCCGCCGACATCCAGATCCGCGGCGGCAGCGCGCCGCCCGTCGAGGCGCGTGACGAGGCCGCGCCAGGCCCGCTCGGCAGCCAGCTCGAGGACGTGGAGCGCGAGGCGATCTTGAAAGCGCTCGAGCAGACGCGTTACAACAAGACAGCAGCCGCCCGCCTGCTCGGCATCTCTTTCCGCGCGCTGCGCTACCGCATCAAGAAGCTTGGCCTGGAATAATTGGGAATAATTGGGGTCAGACCCCAATTGGGGTCTGACCCCAAGTGACAAGTGACGCGCAGCGTCACTTTGTGACGCGGACCGGAGATTCCTGTCGCGTTTTATGGCCGCGGCCTCGGCGGTCCCAACACCGCATAAGTCTTATCAATCAAAGCGTTAAGGGTGATCTTGGGCGGTTGGCATACGGCTTGCTATGTGTCCGGCGCAGAGGCGGTCTTTCGCCCGCTCTTGTGTACCCCCGAATCTCAAAGGAGAGATGCATGAACAAGTTGCAGAAAGGTTTTACCCTGATCGAACTGATGATCGTGGTCGCGATCATCGGCATCCTGGCCGCCATCGCGATCCCGGCGTATCAGGACTACACGATCCGTTCACAGGTGTCTGAGGGGCTGAGCCTTGCAGCTGCGGCAAAAACAGCCGTGGCCGAATCATTCTCCGGCAACGGCGAAGCACCGGCTGATCGTACTGAGGCCGGAATGTCGGTTAATGATACCGACACCAGCGGTACCTACGTGACGTCCGTCGGCGTTGATATGGGTGTCATTACGATTACGTACGGCAACGAGGCCAACGCGCAGATCGACGGCCAAACGCTGACGTTGACGCCTTACGAGAGCGTGGACCTCAGCGTCGTATGGCGCTGTGGCGATGCCCCGGACCCTGGCCTCAACCCGCTTGGCACGGACGGTGGTGGACAGGCTGCCGTTTACGCGGCTCCCACCATCGAGGACAAGTACATGCCATCGTCTTGTCGCACGTAAGCAGTCGTAATAGCCCACAAAGCTTACGACGTCGAGGCCCCTCACATGAGGGGCCTCTCTTTTTTGAACTGGATCATGGTTCGGCCGGCCTAATTTCGCTATATTCGGTGCGGTCGATCCGAACCGATCCCCGATGAGTCGTAAATGGCTGTAACTGCTACAAAATCTGGCTTGACAGGCCTGCCCCGCCGGCTGCTCGATGACGGCATTGTCGATGAGGCCACGTTGCAGGAGGCCGAGGCTGCCGCGAGGCAGCGCAAGACCACCTTGGTCGCGCACTTGATAGCCAACAACATGGCCAACGCTCGCGACGTCGCTATCGCCGCCTCGCACGAGTTCGGCGTGCCGCTGCTCGATCTCGACGGCGTCGATATCGACATCGAGGTCGTCCGGCTCGTCAGCGACAAGCTGCTCAACAAGCACCGCGTGCTGCCGCTCCTGATGCGCGGCAAGCGGCTTTTCATGGCGGTCTCCGATCCGACCAATCTTTCCGCCCTCGACGAGATCAAGTTCGCGACCGGCATGAGCACCGATGCCGTGGTCGTCGAGGAGGACAAGCTCGAGCGGCAGGTGTCCAAGGCGCTCGAGGCGCTCGACACCTCGATGTCGAGCTTCGCGGGCAGCGACGATTTCGATCTGGACTCGCTCGTGGTCACCGGCGACGACGAGCTTGGCGACGACATCACGCGCGACGACATCGAGGATGCGCCCGTCGTCCGCTTCGTCAACAAGATCCTGCTCGACGCCATCAAGAAGGGGGCGTCGGACATCCACTTCGAGCCTTACGAGAAGACCTTCCGCGTGCGCACGCGGCTGGACGGCGTGCTCAAGGAAGTCGCGCTGCCACCCTCCGCGCTCGCGATCAAGGTGGCCGCGCGTCTCAAGGTCATGTCCCGGCTCGATATCGCGGAGCGGCGCGTGCCGCAGGACGGCCGCATCAAGATGCGTCTGACGAAGAACCGCGCCATCGATTTCCGCGTCAACACCTGCCCGACGCTGTTCGGCGAGAAGATCGTGCTGCGCATCCTCGATGCGAGCAGCGCCAAGCTGGGCATCGATGCGCTCGGCTATGAGAGCTTCCAGAAGCAACTCTATCTCGACGCGCTCAGCAAGCCCTACGGCATGATTCTCGTCACCGGGCCCACCGGCAGCGGTAAGACCGTGTCGCTTTATACGGGGCTCAATATCCTGAACACCGAGGATCGCAACATCTCGACCGCCGAGGATCCGGCGGAAATCATGCTGCCCGGCATTAATCAGGTGAACGTGAACCCGAAAGTGGGTTTGACTTTCGCCTCCGCCCTGCGCGCCTTCCTGCGCCAGGACCCGGACATCATCATGGTCGGCGAGATCCGTGATCTCGAGACCGCCGAGATCGCGATCAAGGCGGCACAGACGGGCCACCTCGTGCTGTCCACGCTGCATACGAACGATGCGCCGAAAACCCTGACACGCATGGTCGACATGGGCGTAAAGCCCTACGCGATCGCGAGCACGGTGAGCATCATCATCGCGCAGCGTCTCGCCCGCCGGCTCTGCAGCAACTGCAAGGAGGCCAAGAGCATTCCGGCCGAGGCCCTGCTGCAGGAAGGCTTCACGACGGCGGACATCGATGGCGGCCTGACGGTGCTCGGCCCGGTGGGCTGCGGCCAGTGCATCGACGGCTACAAGGGCCGCGTGGGCATCTACCAGGTCATGCCCGTGAGCGAAGAGATGGGGCGTATCATCATGGAGGGGGGCCACGCCATGCAGATCGACGAGCAGGCGAAACGCGAGGACGTCTGGGATCTGCGCCGGGCAGGACTGCAGAAGGTCAAGGACGGCATCACGAGCCTCGAAGAGATCAATCGGGTCACTGTCGATTAGTCGATTTACTGGGGGGTTCCCGGCCATGGCCGAAACCGCAGCGCTCAAGCAGACACCGTTTACCTGGGAAGGCACCGACACGCGGGGCAACCGCGTCAAGGGCAAGAGCCTCGCCGCGAGCGAGGCGGCGGTGCGGACCGAGCTCCGCCGCCAGGGCGTCGTGCCGCAGAAAATCCGCAAGCAGTCAACGCTGTTCGGGAAGAAGGGCAAGGTCAAGCCCGCCGACATTGCCATCTTCAGCCGCCAGCTCTCGACCATGCTGAGCGCGGGCATTCCGCTCGTGCAGGCCTTCGAAATCATCGGCGTCGGTCACGACAATCCGGCCGTGCAAAAGCTGGTGCTCGACATCAAAGCGGACGTAGAAGGCGGTACGTCGCTGGCGGATGCAATTTCCAAGCATCCATTGTACTTCGACGATCTGTTCGTGAACCTCGTCGAAGCGGGTGAACAGGCCGGCGCGCTGGAGACCTTGCTCGACAAGATCGCGACCTACAAGGAAAAGACCGAGGCCATCAAGAAGAAGATCAAGAAGGCGCTCTTTTATCCGGCGGCCGTGCTGGCGGTGGCGATCATCGTGACGCTGATCCTGCTGCTGTTCGTTATTCCGCAGTTCGAAAGCCTGTTCCAGGGCTTCGGCGCAGATCTGCCGGGCTTCACGCGCATGGTTATCGATCTGTCCAAGTTCGTGCAGGAGAAAGGCTGGATGCTGCTGATCCTCACTGTCGCGGGCGTCGCCGCCTTCATCTATACGAAGAAGCGGTCGCGGTCCTTCCGGCATTTCATGGACCGCATGGCGCTCAAGATGCCCATCGTCGGCCCGATCCTCACCAAGGCAGCGATCGCCCGTTACGCGCGCACGCTGTCCACGATGTTCAGCGCCGGCGTGCCGCTCGTCGAGGCGCTGCACTCGGTGGCCGGCGCCACGGGAAATATCGTCTACGAGCAGGGCGTGCTGCGCATGCGTGATGAAGTCTCGACCGGCCAGCGCCTGCAGCGCGCCATGGAAAATACCGGCCTGTTTCCGAACATGGTCGTGCAAATGATCGCGGTCGGCGAGGAATCGGGCTCGCTCGACGACATGTCCTCGAAGGTTGCAGACTTCTACGAGGAGGACGTCGACAACGCCGTGGACAGCATGAGCTCGCTGCTCGAGCCGCTCATCATGGCCATTCTCGGCGTGCTGGTCGGCGGGCTCGTGATCGCCATGTACCTGCCGATCTTCAAGCTGGGCGCCGTCGTTTGAGACTGGTTTGGTGGTCCTGCTCTGCACGTGATCGCGAGGCGCTTCCCTGTTCCCCGATTCGGCGGCGAGGGAACGGTGTTTCGAGACGGGTTCCATCGCAAGGAACGTCTGAATAAGTCGTCGCACCGGCGCAAGCCGGTGTCCAGATTCTTGAAAACACTGGGTTCCGGCTTTCGCCGGAAAGACGGAATCGTAATTGTTCAGAAGTTCCTGAAGTGACGGCATATTTCGCGGCCAGTCCGCTCGCGTTCATCGCGGTCATCTTCCTGCTGGGCCTGGCTGTAGGCAGCTTCCTGAACGTCGTGATTTACCGGCTGCCAATCATGATGGAGCGCGTCTGGCGCGAGCATTGCGCAGAGCTGTTGGAGCAGAGCCCGCCAGCCGCGACCGGGCCTTTCAATCTCGTCAGGCCACGCTCAGCCTGCCCCGCCTGCGGGGCGCCGATCCGCGCCTGGCAGAACATTCCGATCGTGAGCTGGTTGTTGCTCAAGGGCCGCTGCGCCGCCTGCGGATGCCGCATTTCGGTGCGCTATCCGATGGTTGAGCTCATTACCGGGCTCGCTTCCGCGATGGTCGCCTGGCGTTTCGGTTTCGGCTGGGAGGCCGGGTTTGCTCTCCTGCTGACTTGGGCGCTCATCGCCGCGAGCGCCATCGACATCGACCGCCAGCTCCTGCCGGATTCGATCACGCTGCCGCTGCTCTGGCTCGGCCTGGGCCTGAGTCTGTTTCATGGCGAGGCCGCCGCCGCGACACTGTTCATTGATTCCCGAAGCAGCATCATCGGCACAATCGCCGGCTACCTCAGCCTGTGGAGCGTGTATCAGCTTTTCAAAATGCTGACCGGCCGAGAGGGCATGGGCTACGGCGATTTCAAGCTTCTCGGTGCGCTCGGTGCATGGCTGGGCTGGCAAATGCTGCCGCTCGTCATCCTGGTATCGGCATTCGTCGGTGCCGTGGTTGGCATCGCGCTGATCGTGTTCGCGGGACGCGGGCGACACGTGCCGATTCCGTTCGGTCCCTATCTCGCGGCGGCCGGCTGGATCGCGTTACTCTGGGGCGACTCGATAGTCGATGCCTATCTGGGCCTCAGCGGCTTCACCTGAGCGACGATCCGATGCGCGCCGTGCAACCAATGCGGGTGGCGCTGACCGGCGGCATCACTTGCGGCAAGTCCCTCGTCGCTGACGCGTTCGCGGGCCACGGAGCGCCAGTGATCGATACAGACGTTATCGCGCATGAGATTACGCAGCCGGGAAGCACCGCGCTCAGCCGCATTGTTGCGGAGTTCGGCGTTGAAATGCTCGACGCTGCAAGCGCTCTCGACCGGAGCAAGCTGCGTGCACGGGTGTTCGAGGATCCGGCGGCGCGGCGCAGCCTCGAGGCCCTTCTGCATCCCGCGATCGTTGCCGAAATGAACCGTCGCGCGGCAGCAGTCCAGGCGCCGTATGTGGTGCTCGTCATTCCACTGCTCGTCGAGACGGGTATCGAAGACGAGGTCGATCGCGTGCTCGTCGTCGACTGCCCGGAGGATCAGCAGCTTCGGCGCCTCAGGGCGCGCGACGGCGAGACAGAGACTAGCGCGCGCCGTATCCTCGCGGCACAGGCGACGCGCAAAGACCGCCTCGCCGTCGCCGACGACGTGATCGACAATTCCGGCACGCGGGAGGCGACGCGCAATGCCGTGGCTGCGCTTCACCTACGATACCTGGAGCTGGCAAGCCACCGCGCTGAATCGTAGATGGAAACGGGGACATTCCTGATTTCCGGCGCAGATGCGAAATACTCCGCGCTGTTCAGAAAGGAAATCAGGAATGTCCCCATTTCCCCCGGTTTGCCCAATCCGGCGCGGTGAGCGAGAATGAAATCCATGATTCAAGCCCTTACCAATGCACCGCAGCGGGATCAGGCCGAGGAGCTGGTGGTCTACGAACAACCGCTCGGCGAGCGCATGCGCACCTTCCTGCGGCTCGATTTCCTGCACCGGCAGGCCCTGCATCACCTCGAGGGATCCTCCGGCTGGAGCACCCGCGCCGCCGTCCAGAGCCTGCTCGACATCCTGGCGATCCTGAACCGGGGCGACGTGCGGGGAGAAGTGCTCAAGGAGCTCGAGCGCCAGTCCACTGCCCTCGATGCTTACCAGACCCGGCCGGGCGTCGATGCTGCCCGTCTGAACACGCTGCTCGCAAACATCGGCTCACTGCGAGACGCGCTGAATGCTGCCGGGCCACAGTTCATCCAGCCGCTCAAGGAGTCGGAGTTCCTGAGCGCCATCAAGCACCGCAGCGCAATTCCCGGCGGCACCTGCGTGTTCGACCTGCCGGAGTACAACCATTGGCTGAACCGCCCCACCCAGGAGCGACGCCGCGATTTTCAGGTCTGGATGACCCTGCTGCGCCCCTTGAGCGAAGCAGTCGCAGAGCTCTTGTGGCTGACTCGCGAGGGTGCGCGCCCGCGCGCGGAAGTCGCTTTCCGCGGCATGTTTCAGCTCGCTCTGGCCGGCAGCGACGCTTCGAATCTCCTGCGCATCGCGCTGCCCGCGACCAGCGACGTCTATCCCGAAATCAGCGGCAGCCACCACCGCTTCACGGTGCGCTTCATGAGCTGGTCGGACGCCCTCGAACGCCCGGTCAACAGCACGGCCGACACACGCTTCCTGCTGAGCTGCTGCTGACAGGCGGATTGAAACCCGCGCTACGAGAGCGGCATACGCGATACGCGCGATCTGTGTACGCAGCAGTGCCGCATTTATTCGGCCAATTCGCAGGCTGTTGGAGAACGCCGTCTTTCAACAGCCTGCCAGGGCTGACTCCGGAATCGCTATGCACAAGACCGTCGTGAACTGCCCGACTTGCGGGCGCCCCATCGAGTGGTCCGAGGGTTCGCCCTGGCGGCCTTTCTGCAGTGAACGCTGCCGGCTCATCGATCTCGGCGCCTGGTTCAGCGAGGAACGCAGCATCCCGCTCGACGAAACCCCGGCCGACGAGGCGGATCGCCAGGACTGACTCGCCATGCCGACGTGCTCCGGGCGCCTCTACGGCGGAGCCCACAGCGCGCTGATCGCGGCGATGCCCTGTGCGCCGGCGGCCCATGCCTGCGCGAGCTTTTCGGATTGCATGCCGCCGAGCGCGTAGACCGGCATGCGCGTTGATGCGACCAGCGCTGCAAAGCGCCGCCAGCCGATCGGTCTGTTCCCGGGGTGACTGACCGTTCTCTCGACCGGTCCCAGCACTGCAAAATCGGCGCCGGCGCGCTCCGCAAGCTCGAGCTCCTGCGCATCGTGGCAGGAGGCGCCAATCAAAGACGGACGCGCACCGCGGATATCCCGCAGCGAGTCGAGATAGCGCGCCGGCACCTGAATGCCGTCTGCGCCGATTTCCGCCGCGAGCTGTGTCATCGACCGGGGAGCGCCGTTCAACAGCAATCGTGCACCGGCTGAACGGCAGCGGCCCAGACAATGGATCGCCCGTGCGCGGTAGGCGGCCGGCCCCTCAGCTTTACCCTCGCTCCGCGGGAGACCGGAAAGAGGCGCGACACCCGGCATCCGGAGCTGTACGAGCTCGATGCCGCCCTCGAGGGCCGCATCGAGCCGGGTCAGGAAAACAGCTTCGTCGTCGAACGGCGGCCCGGTGATGAGATAGCGATCCGGCAGCGAGATCGCCGTCAAGATGGGACGGTCCGCCTCGAGCAGGTCGATTTCGGAGAGTGCGGCCGGTTCGACCCAGCGCAGGGCTTGTCCTTGCCGCCCGAACGGCAGGCCTGCAAATTCCCGGATCCGCCAGATGTCGAGGCTGACCGCGAGCCCGAGATACTCGTGAACGAACCGGATCAGCGGGCGCGCGCTGGTCACGCGGACCCCCAGTTCTTCCTCGAGCTCGCGGTACAGGCCCGCCAGCCGGTCCTCACCGCGCTCGAGCTTGCCGCCGGGGAACTCCCAGCGCCCGGCCATCGGCTTGCCGGGCAGGCGCTGGCTGACCAGCACTCGCCCGACCGGGTCGGTGAGTATGCCGGCGACGACGGGCAATGGAGACATGCCTGATTACCCGCTTCCCCGGTTGCGGGCGCCTGACCGGAAAATCAGGATGTCCCCTTTCTAGCTCAGTTGACCGTGACAGCGTTTGTACTTTTTGCCGGAACCGCAGGGGCAGGGCTCATTGCGGCCAACCTTCGGCTGCTCGCGGATGAAGGGGGCCGCCGGCGCTGCGGGCCCGGCCGGCCGGGGCGCGGGGCGCGGCGCGGGCGGCTGGTCGGTATGGGCGCTGGGTGCGCTGGGATGCTCGAACTGCATGGCGCTCTTGTTCCGACGCTGCTCCTCGACCTTCTGGATATCCTCTTCGCTCCGCACCTGCACTTTCGACAGGATGCTGATCGCGGCGTGCTTCACCTGATCGAGCAGCGTGCTGAACATCTCGAACGCCTCGCGCTTGTACTCCTGCTTCGGGTTCTTCTGCGCGTAGCCGCGCAAGTGAATGCCCTGGCGCAGGTAATCCATGGCCGCGAGATGCTCGCGCCAGTGGAGATCGAGCTGCTGCAGCATGACTGCGGTCTCGAGCTTCCGTACGACCGGCGCGCCGATGATCGCCACCTTCTTGTCGTACTGAGCCTCTATGTCGCCCACGATGCGCTCGCGCAGCCCCTCCTCGGTCATCGACTCGTCCTCGAGCCATTGCTTGAGCGGCAGGCGGGCCGCGAAATCGCGCTGGAGAGCGTGCTCGAGACCGCTGACATCCCACTGCTCCTCGATGCTGCCGCGCGGGATGAAGCCATCGATCACGCCGTTGACGACCTCCTCGCGAATGCCGGCCACCGAATCCGCGATGTCTTCAGCGCCCATGAGCTCGCTGCGCTGGTGATAGACGACCTTGCGCTGGTCGTTGGCGACGTTGTCGTATTCCAGCAGGTTCTTGCGGATATCGAAATTGTGCGCTTCGACCTTGCGCTGCGCGCGCTCGATCTGGCGCGACAGAAGCTTGCTCTCGATCGCCTCGCCTTCCTGCATGCCCACCCGGGAAAGCAGCGCCTTGGTGCGATTCGGATCGCCGAATATGCGCATCAGGCTGTCTTCCATGGCCAGATAGAAGCGGCTGGAGCCCGGATCGCCCTGCCTTCCCGAGCGCCCGCGAAGCTGGTTGTCTATGCGCCGCGATTCGTGGCGCTCGGTGCCGACGATGTGCAGTCCGCCGGCCTCGATCACCTGCTCGTGGCGCTTTTTCCACGCCTCCCGGATTCGCGTGCGTTCGGCGTCATCGGCCTCGGCATGTTCGGCGAGCTCGGCCTCGAGATTCCCGCCGAGCACGATGTCGGTACCGCGTCCGGCCATGTTGGTCGCAATCGTGATGGTGCCGGGCCGCCCGGCCTGCGCGATGACGTGCGCCTCTTTTTCGTGCTGCTTTGCGTTCAGCACCTGATGGGAGATTTTCTGCTTGTCGAGCAGCCCTGACAGATACTCGGAGGTCTCGATGGACGTAGTGCCGACCAGCGCCGGCTGCCCGCGCTGGTGGCAGTCCTCGATGTCATCGATGATGTTGTCGAACTTGTCCTTCTGCGTGAGGTACACGAGATCGGGCGCGTCGTCGCGGACCATCGGCATGTGGGTCGGAATGACGACCACCTCGAGCCCGTAGATCTGCTGAAACTCGTAGGCCTCGGTATCCGCCGTGCCGGTCATGCCTGACAGTGTGTGGTACAGGCGGAAGTAATTCTGAAAGGTGATCGATGCGATAGTCTGGTTCTCTTCCTTGACGCGCACGCCCTCTTTCGCCTCGATCGCTTGATGCAGGCCGTCAGACCACCGCCGCCCCGGCATCGTGCGGCCGGTGAACTCATCGACGATAACGATTTCGCCGTTTTTCACGATGTATTCGACGTCGCGCTTGAAGATCGCATGGGCCCGCAGGGCGGCAGTCAGGTGATGCATGAGCCGGATGTTCTGCGCGTCGTAAAGGCTCTGCCCGGGCTCGATCAGGCCGGCGACTGCCAGCAGGTCCTCGACATGCTCGTGACCCTGCTCGGTGAGCTGTGCCTGCTTCGCCTTGAGATCGACCGAGTAGTCGCCGGGCCCGTCCTCCTCCTGTTGCGGCACGAGAGCCGGCACGAGGCGGTTGATTTTCGTGTACAGCTCGGTGCTTTCCTCGGCACGTCCGGAAATGATGAGCGGCGTGCGGGCCTCGTCGATGAGAATCGAATCGACCTCGTCAACGACGGCGAATGTCAGGTCGCGCTGCGCGCGATCCTCCAAACGCAGCGCCAGGTTGTCGCGAAGGTAATCGAAACCGAACTCGTTGTTGGTGCCGTACGTGATATCGGCGCGGTAGGCCTTGCGCTTCTCGTCCTGCGTCTGGCCGCTCCTGATGACGCCGACCTCGAGACCGAGAAAACGATATACCGGCCCCATCCAGTCGGCGTCGCGCTGTGCCAGGTACTCGTTGACCGTGACGATGTGCACGCTCTTGCCGCCGAGCGCATTGAGATAGGCCGGCAGGGTGGCCACGAGGGTCTTGCCCTCGCCGGTGCGCATCTCGGCGATCCTGCCTTCATGTAACGCGATACCGCCGACGAGCTGCACGTCGAAGTGCCGCATGCCGAGCGTGCGCTCAGCCGCCTCCCGCGCAACGGTGAACGCTTCGGGGAGAACATCGTCGAGCGACTCGCCGGCGCCGATGCGCTGGCGGAACTCACCGGTTCTGGCCCGCAAGGCCTCGTCGTCGAGCGCCCTGGTCGCGCTTTCGAATTCATTCGCGCGGGCGACGAGCTTGCCGAAACGTTTGAGCAGCCTCTCGTTGCGGCTGCCGAAAATACCGGTCAACAATTTTGCCACGTGATGCTGTTCCTCGCAGCGGTTGCATCTCGCTGCATGGCCCGCGGCGAAGCGGGCAAAAACGTTTATTGTACGGGGTTGGCGAGCCGCCGAAAAACGTGAGGGTTACGGGTGCGGGGAAATGGGGACATTCCTGATTTTTTCCGGGCTGCCAGCCAGACCAAGCAGACCGCATTCCCGAAAAAAAAATCAGGAATGTCCCCATTTCCCGTCTTGCAGGGCAGGCTTCAGCCCGCCATCGGCCGACTGAAGTCGATCCTGTTCAGTTGACGTCTTCGATGTACTTGAGCGGATTCACTTTCCGCCCGTTGTGCAGGACTTCGAAGTGCAGGTTGGGGCCCGTGGCGCGGCCGGTCGAGCCCATTAACGCAACAGGTTGCCCCTGCGCCACGCGATCGCCCAGCGCAACGAGATTGGCCGAGTTGTGCGCATAGCGCGTCACGTAGCCGTTGCCGTGGTTGACCTCTACCATATTCCCGTACCCGTATCGATCGCGGGACCAGGTCACCACGCCCGGGGCCACCGCGATCACCTGCGAGCCCGCTCTGCCGGCGAAATCGAGGCCGCTGTGCCGGGCGGGCCGGCCTGTGAACGGATCGGTGCGTGAGCCGAAATACGACGAGATCCAGCCCGACTTGACCGGGCGTCCCTTCGGCTGCGCCAGCTTGCTGAGGTTGCGGTTCAAAAGGAAGTTCTCGAGCACGCCGAGCTGGTGTTCGCGGTCGGCCACCTGCTCGGCCAGGGCATCGAGCACACCGGTCAGCTCGGGCAGGTCGACCGGCGGGGCTTCATAGAGAGATTCGGGGCCGCCTTGCGCAGGCGGATTGCCAAAATCGAACTCGCCGTCCTCGAGATCCGCCATCTGCGTGAGCCGCTGGCCGAGCGCGTTGAGGCGGATAAGGTGCGCATTGAGCTGGCCGAGGCGCGTGGCGAGCGCGTCGATATTGTCCTGCGAGTCCCGGCGCGCATCGTCGATGTCCTCGCGTTGCGCGTCCAGTTCATCGGCCCAGGCGGCGATTCGTGCTTCGGGCGCGGCGCCCGCGCGCCCTGCAGAGAAAAAGTAGCCGCCGGCGAAGCTCGCGCTCAGAAACGCGAGCAGGATGAAAGCCGCGGATGCGATAAATGCGGGTTGGCCGAGGTCAAGCTGCCGGACCCGGGCGTGACGCCTGCTGAATACGATTACATTCATGACTCTCGGGCTTTACAATTTCGCCGTGATTTGTTCAATGAATATGCCCAAGAATCCGGGTCGAGACAATCGGCGCCCGTCGAATCTGTGAGTCAGCGCACAACGGACTCGTCATATTATGCAATATACAAGCCAATGAGCCGACCGCGCAGTCTGCTTGACATAATCAACCGGCGCGGCAGTGCGCTCAGCGAACTTGCGCGCCGCGCTGCCGTCATGGATCGTCTGGGTCGCAGAGTGGTCGCTTTGCTGCCGGCGCCGGTCAGCCCCCATGTGGTTTCAGCGAGCCTGCAGGACGGCGTGCTGGTCGTCATCACTGACTCGCCGGTCTGGGCAGCGCGAGTGCGTTTCGAGGGGGCGAGCGTGCTGGAAGGCATCCGCGCCACCGGCGCGGATGCGCAGAAGCTCGTCGTCAAGGTGCGCGCCCCGGCGTAAACAAAAATGGGGACATCCCTGATTTTCCGCCGAGGATAATCAGGGATGTCCCCATTTTCTCCGTGCGCAGGGGGGTTTTAATCCGCCATCCTGCTAACGCGCTGCAACAGGTGCGGCATAGACTATCGGCGCCGCCGAGACGTCCTCGAAGGTCACTTCCTCCCACGCATTCGCGCTCGCCAGCAGCTTGCGCAACAGCGCATTGTTCAATGCGTGGCCCGATTTGTAGCCCGTGAACTCACCGATGAGACAGCGTCCCAGCAGGTAAAGGTCACCGATGGCATCGAGAATCTTGTGCTTGACGAACTCGTCTTCATACCGCAAGCCGTCCTCGTTGAGCACACGGTAATCGTCGAGCACGATCGCGTTATCCATGTTGCCGCCGAGAGTGAGATTTTTCGCCCGCAAGGCCTCGATGTCGCGCATGAAGCCGAAGGTGCGCGCCCGGCTCACTTCCCTGAGAAAGCTCGTCGCCGAGAAATTCATCGTTGCCGTCTGCGAGTGCTTGCGAAAAACCGGGTGATCGAAGTCGATGCGGAAATTGATCCGGTAACCGTCATGCGGATCGAAGCGCGCCCACTTGTCGCCATCCTCGACCTCCACGCGCTGCAGAATTCGGGCGAAACGCTTCGGCGCATTCTGCATCTCGATGCCTGCCGACTGCAGAAGAAAGACAAACGGCCCCGCACTGCCGTCCATGATCGGCACCTCGGGCGCGCTCAGATCGACGAACGCGTTGTCCACACCCAGTCCCGCGAAAGCGGCGAGCAGATGCTCCACCGTCGAAACGCGGGCGCCGCCATGAACCAGCGTCGTACCGAGCATGGTGTCGCCGACGTTCTCCGCCACCGCGGGGATGTCGACGGGCTGCTCGAGATCGACGCGCCGGAACACGACGCCCGTGTTGACGGGCGCCGGACGTAGGGTCATGAACACCTTCTCGCCGGTGTGCAGACCCACGCCGGTGGCGCGAATACTGTTTTTGAGCGTGCTCTGTCGCAACATCACGATTCCCGACCTCATTTTTCGGGCATGGAAGCCTGCCTAAGTTACCATAGCCAGGCTCTCCCTCCAACCGCCCGCATCACAGCCCAACCCTGACGACAACCGGCTCGTTATCCGGCCACCATCGGTCTGTCAAGCCGCGATACAGGGACGTATCGCCATTTTCGAGGCGTCTGCTCCGCGAAAAGCTCGCACCCGAAAGTCACCTTTTCGGGTTGCAGGGTCGAAAAAACCAAGCAGGGCTTTTTTGACCCTGAACAATCAGTCCGCCTGCCGGCGCAAGAACGCCGGAATATCCAGCAGGTCATCGCTCGAGTTGCGATGCGTCACGCCATCGCCAACCGCTCTGCGCTGGACGGTCGGTTTGTCCAGTATGGCGTAATTCGGTTCGCCGGCCGGCGTGCGTTTCACGACTCGCATAGGCGCCTGCTGGCGCGTGGTCGACGAACGGCCGAGCCCGGTCGCCACCACCGTCACGCGGATCTGATTGCTCATCTCCGGATCGATGACAGTGCCTACCACCACCGTGGCATCATCGGACGCGAACTCCTTGACCGTGCTGCCGACTTCCTCGAACTCGCCGATCGAAAGATCCATGCCGGCCGTGACATTGACCAGGATGCCGTGCGCCCCGGCCAGATTGATGTCCTCCAGTAGCGGGCTCGAAACCGCGGCCTCGGCTGCTTCACGCGCACGATCCTCGCCGGACGCCGAGCCGGAGCCCATCATGGCCATGCCCATCTCGGACATCACGGTCTTCACGTCCGCGAAGTCGACGTTGATCAGGCCGGGCCGCGTTATCAGCTCCGCTATACCTTGGACAGCGCCCTGCAGCACCTGGTTCGCCGCACGAAACGCATCGAGCAGCGTCGTTTCGCCGCCCAGCACCGTGAGCAACTTCTGGTTCGGGATCGTGATCAGCGAGTCGACGTACTTGGCGAGCTCGGCGATGCCCTGCTGGGCGATGGCGGTGCGTTTTGCGCCCTCCATGTCGAACGGCTTGGTCACGACCGCAACCGTGAGGATGCCCAGCTCCTTGGCTACCTGCGCGACGATCGGCGCGGCGCCGGTGCCGGTGCCGCCCCCCATGCCCGCCGTGATGAACAGCATGTCGGTGCCTTCGATGACCTCGTGAATGCGGTCCCGATCCTCCATCGCCGCCTGCCGGCCGATATCCGGATCGGCTCCCGCACCGAGCCCCTTCGTGATGTTGCAGCCGATCTGCAGAGCGGTCTTGACGCGCGAGCTCTTCAGCGCCTGCGAATCCGTATTCGCACAGATGAACTCCACCCCCTCGATGCAGGCATGCACCATGTGCGCAACCGCGTTGCCGCCGCCGCCGCCGACCCCGATCACTTTGATCACAGCGTTCTGGCTGTGCCCATCCATCAGTTCGAACATGTCAATGTCTCCTTGCGATTGCCGAACTCTCGATCCAAAACGGTCGATTCAGAAATTTCCCTGAAACCAGGCCTTCATGCGATCCCAGACGTCGCGCAACCCCCCGCTGAACGCGCGGTCGCGCGTGCGCCTGGACAAACTCTCCTGCCCGTAGAGCAGCAGACCTACGCCCGTGGCGTGAATCGGATTGCGCACCACATCCGCGAGTCCACGGACGTGCTGCGGAACGCCGAGCCGCACCGGCATGTGAAAGATTTCCTCGGCCAGCTCGACGGCGCCTTCCATCTTCGAGCTGCCGCCCGTGAGGACCACGCCCGCGGCGACCAGCTCCTCGAAGCCCGAGCGCCTGAGCTCGTCGCGGATCAGCGAGAAGAGCTCCTCGTAACGCGGCTCGACGACCTCGGCGAGCGTCTGGCGCGCGAGCCGGCGCGGCGGGCGATCGCCCACGCTCGGCACTTCGATCGTTTCGTCGGCATTGGCGAGCTGCGACAGAGCGCAGGCGTACTTGATCTTTATCTCCTCGGCAAAGTGCGTCGGCGTGCGCATCGACACCGCGATGTCGTTGGTCACCTGATCGCCGGCAATGGGGATGACGGCCGTATGCTGGATGGCGCCGCCGGCGAACACGGCGATGTCGGTCGTGCCGCCGCCGATGTCGACCAGGCAGACACCGAGCTCCTTCTCGTCCTCGGTAAGCACCGAGTACGCCGAGGCGAGCTGCTCGAGCACGATGTCTTCGACCTGCAGGCCGCAGCGCTGCACGCACTTGACGATGTTCTGCGCGGCGCTCTCGGCGCCGGTGACCATGTGCACTTTCGCTTCCAGGCGCACGCCCGACATGCCGATGGGCTCGCGGATGCCTTCCTGGTGATCGATGATGAATTCCTGCGGCAGGATGTGCAGGATCTTCTGGTCGGCCGGTATGGCGACCGCACGTGCCGCGTCGATCACGCGATCGACATCGTTCGGTGTGACCTCTTTGTCGCGAATGGCGACGATGCCGTGCGAGTTGAGGCTGCGCACATGACTGCCGGCGATGCCCGTGAACACCGAATGAATTTCACAGCCGGCCATGAGCTCGGCCTCCTCGACCGCGCGCTGGATGGACTGCACGGTCGATTCGATGTTGACGACCACGCCCTTCTTCAGTCCCCGTGACGGATGGCCGCCGATGCCGATCACCTCGAGCTGGCCCGCCTCGTTGATTTCACCGACGATGGCGACGACTTTCGAAGTGCCGATGTCGAGGCCGACGATCAGATTTCTGTCACGAGACATTCGCATCCGCCTGTCGTGTACGGTCCACGTCGGCATTCATCGACCGATGCCAGCCGACCGCAAAGCCGTTGCTGTAGCGCATGTCCACGTAGGAGATTTCGCTCGGCCGGCTCGCAATGAGCACCGTGACCACGGCCACCAGACGATCGATGCGTGCCTCGATGTCGTTGCGGCCAAGCTGTATCTCGACGCCATTGGTGAGCGCGAGCCGCCAGGCGCCGCGCTCGTCGACGCTGAGTGCGGCCACGCCCATGCCCTGCCTGAGCAGGCGCCGGTGCACCTCGCGATAACGCCGGGCGACCTCCGCTTCCATGCCCTCGGGCCCGGCGAGTCGCGGCAACTCGGCCGGCACGTGCCGTGCCTCGGCGAGGAACAACTCGCCGCGAATATTCAGCAGCCCCGATGCTCCCCAGCGCGCCGCGGCGACCTGCTCGGTGAGCGTCATGCGCAGCGTATCCGGCCAGCGCCGTTCGATCTGCACACGATCGACCCAGGGAATAGCGGCCAGCTTGCGTTGCATCGCCGCCAGATCGGCGCTCAGAAAGCCGGCCGGCAACTCGCTCGCCGCTGCCGCCTCGATGCGGTCCGCCATGACGCGCTCGAAGGGCGCTTTGATCTCGATTTCGCGGATCGGCCGATCGAGCAGCAGCAGCGCCGGATAGACGGCGGCCACCAGACCCGCCAATAGCGCGCCGGACAACAGCGGCGCGCGCCAGTCGATACGCCGCCAGCGTGGCACCGCGCGCGCTCGCTTCCTGCGGTTATGAGCCATGGCCGCGTTCTCCGGAGTCGCCGGGTGTGGCTGTCCCGCGGCCCCCACCGGCGAAACTGGTCTCGAGGATGCGCCAGCAGAGCTCGTCGAAATCGATGCCCGCTTCTTTCGCGGCCATGGGCACCAGGCTGTGACTGGTCATGCCCGGCACTGTGTTCACCTCGAGCACCAGCGGCCGGTCCTGGCCGTCGACCAGGAAGTCGACGCGGCCCCAGCCGCTTGCGCCGACCAGCCGGAAGGCGTCCATTGCCAGCGCCGAGTAGCGGCGCTCGGTCGTGGCCGGCAGGCCGCTCGGACAGAAATAGCGCGTGGTATCGGTGAAGTACTTCGCCTCGTAATTGTAGAACGTATTCGGCGTCTCGATGCGGATCAAAGGCAGCACGGAGTCGTTCAGTATCGACGCCGTATACTCGCCGCCCGTGATCCAGGTCTCGGCCAGCACGCAGTCGTCGAGCCCTGCAGCCAACTGCCACGCAGCCGGCAGATCCTCGGCGCGCTCCACCTTGGTCATGCCGACGCTCGAGCCTTCGTGCGCGGGCTTGACGATGAGCGGCAGCCCGAGCGCGTCGAGCGCCGCGGCGAAATCATCGGACCCGCGCAAATGCCAGTAGCGCGGCGTGCCGATGCCGGCGGCCGTGAAGAGCTGCTTCGTGCGCAGCTTGTCCATGCTGAGCGCACAGCCCATCACACCGCTGCCGGTGTAGGGCAGCCCGAGCGTTTCGAGCGCGCCCTGCATGGTGCCGTCCTCGCCGCCGCGCCCGTGCAGTGCAACCCAGATCCGGTCGAAAGTACCCTCGATCAACGAAGCAACAACCTTCGTCCCGGCATCCACGGCGTGCGCGTCGACGCCGCGACGCTCGAGCGCCTCGAGCACTGCGTGACCCGTCATCAACGAGATCTCGCGCTCCGCCGAATGCCCGCCGAGCAGGACGGCGACCTTGCCGAACGCTTCCGGCTCGCCGATCGGATGGCGCCGGCTCACGCCGGGTCTCCGACGATGCGCACTTCGGTTTCGAGCCGTATGCCGTGCTCGCGCTCGACTGTTTCGACGACCAGCCCGATGAGCGCCTCGATTTGCGCGGCCGTCGCGTGGCCTCGATTGATGATGAAATTGGCGTGCTTGTCCGACACCACGGCATCGCCGATGTGATGGCCTTTCAAGCCGGCGGTCTCGATGAGCTCGGCCGCATGCCGCCCCGGCGGATTGCGGAACACGGAGCCACAGCTCGGGCTCCCGATGGGCTGTGCCGCTTTGCGCCGCGCGAGCAGATCGCGAATCGCCTGCGGGCTGGCCTGCGGATCCTGCTCGAAACGCAGCGTGGCTGCGAGAAACCACTCCTCCGCGGGGCCCTCGACCGAACGATAGCCGACACGGTATTCGCCGAAGCCGCGCGTGACGATTTCGCCGCTGCGATCGATGACGTCGACGTCGACCACGTGCTGCCAGGTCTCTCCGCCGAAGGCTCCTGCGTTCATCGCCAGCGCGCCGCCGACAGTGCCGGGGATGCCGGCGAAGAATTCGGCCGGGCCGAGCCCCCAGCGCGCGCAGTGACGCGCGAGCTTCGCGCAGGGCACGCCCGCTTCCGCGCGAACGCTGTGGTCGCCGACGCGCTCGAGCTTGCGCAACACCCGATGCGTGGCAATGACAACGCCTTTCAGGCCGCCGTCGCGCACCAGCAGATTGCTGCCGAGACCCAGCCAGAGCACCGGCTCGTCACCGGCCAGGCTGCGCAGGAACGCGGCGAGATCATCGAGGCTCGCGGGGCTGAAAAACATCTCGGCCGGGCCGCCCGCACGCCAGGAAGTGTGCAACGCCATCGGCTCGTTCTTTAACAACCGGCCGGCGGTGCGTGATTCCGCGATCAGCCCGGTATTCATGGCACGACCCGGCTGTTGGACTTGAACCGCGACAGGGCGGCTGGCAGCTCGGCCGCCAGCGCACCGATGCTGCCGGCGCCCATGGTGATCACGAGGTCGCCGGCGCGCAGGATGGTGGCCAGTGCAACCGGCAGATGGTCGATGTCCTCGACGAACACCGGCTCCACGCGGCCGCGCGTGCGTACCGCGCGCGCAATGGCGCGGCCATCGGCGCCGGCAATCGGCAATTCACCGGCGGCATAAACCTCGGTAAGCACGAGCGCATCCACGGAGCTCAGCACCCGCGCAAAATCGTCGAGCAGATCGCGGGTACGGGAGTAGCGATGCGGCTGGAATACGAGCACCAGCCGCCGGCCGGGCCAGCTCGCCCGCAAGCCTTCCAGGGTTGCGGCGATCTCCGTCGGGTGATGGCCGTAATCATCGATGAACAACACATCCCCGGCAGCGGTTGCGACTTCGCCGAGTACCTGGCAGCGGCGATCGATGCCGTCGAACCTGGCCAGCGCGCGCTGCACGGCGGCCTCGTCGATCTCGAGCTCCTGCGCAATGGCAATGGCCGCGAGGGCATTCAGCACGTTGTGCGCGCCCGGCAGATTCAGCGTGACCTGCAACGCGGCTTCGCGTCCCGGGCGCAGCACGTCGAACGACGTCGACATGCCGCGGTGCGCCAGGTTGATCGCGCGCACGTCGGCGCTATCGCCGAAGCCATAGGTCACGATAGAGCGAGCGACATCGGGCAGAATGGCGCTGACCCCGGGATCATCGCTGCAAAGCACCGCGAGGCCGTAAAACGGCAGGTTGTGCAGAAAATCGACGAAGCTGCGTTCCAGCGTGCCGAGGCTTCCGTCGTATGCGCCCAGATGATCCGCATCGATATTCGTCACCACGGCAAGCATCGGCTGGTAATGCATGAACGAGGCATCACTCTCATCCGCCTCGGCGACGAGATAACGTCCGGCACCGAGTCGAGCGCTGCTGCCGGCGCTTTTCAGGCGGCCGCCGATCACGAAAGTCGGATCCTGCCCGCCCTCGGCGAGCACGCTTGCTATCAGGCTCGTCGTTGTGGTCTTGCCATGCGTGCCGGCCACGGCGATCGAATAACGAAAGCGCATCAGCTCCGCGAGCATTTCAGCGCGCTGCACGACCGGCACGCGTCGCTCATTGGCGGCGGCCACTTCGACGTTATCGGAGGTGACGGCGCTCGAGACGACGACCACGTCGGCATTGCTGATGTGCTCCGGGTAGTGCCCGATCAGGATGCGCGCGCCCAGCGTCGCGAGCCGCTGCGTGACGGTGCTCGCGTGCAAATCCGATCCCTGCACCGCGTAGCCGAGATTGAGCAACACCTCGGCGATTCCGCTCATGCCGGCGCCGCCGATACCGACGAAATGAATGCAATGAATGCGGCGCATGCGATCGTTCATGCCGCTGCCCTCTCCGCTCGCGGCTGAGCCGCTTGCAGACAGCTCTCTGCAACCTGCTCCGCGGCATCCGGCATCGCTTGCGCCCGCGCGGCACGTGCCATGTCGAGCAGGCGCCCGCGATCTGCCAGCAGGCCGCCGAGCTCGCGGGCCAGCCGTTCGGCGGTCAGCTCCGCCTCGGGCAGCAGCACAGCGGCCCCGGCGGCGACGAGCTGCCGGGCATTGCTGGTCTGATGATCATCGACAGCCGCGGGAAACGGCACGAAGACGGCGCCGAGCCCCGCATCGGCGAGCTCGGAAACTGTCAGGGCGCCCGCCCGGCAGACGACGATATCGGCCCAGGCGTAAGCAGCCGCCATGTCATCGATGAACGCCTCGAGGCGCGCTTCGATTTCAGCCGCGCGGTAAGCCTCTGCTGCTGCCGGCAGAGTACGCGGCCCAGCCTGGTGCCAGACTTCCGGACGGAGCCTGAGCGGCAGCCTGAACAGGGATTCCGGCACGACCTGATTCAGGCGCAGCGCACCCTGGCTGCCGCCGAGCACGAGCAGCCGCACGGGACCGCTGCGACCGGCGAGGCGGACCTCGGGTGGCGCCAGCGCACTGATCTCGCGGCGCACGGGGTTGCCGACTTGCCGCGCGCGCGCCGCGGCGTGAAAGCTGCCGGGGAATGCCTCGAGCACGACGCCGGCCAGGCGCGCGAGCAGGCGGTTGGTCATGCCCGGCACGGTGTTCTGCTCATGGATGATCAACGGCCGGCGCAGCAGCCAGGCAGCGATCCCTCCCGGGCCCGAGACGAATCCACCCATACCGAGCACGACCGCGGGCTCGAGGCGCCGCAGCACACGCACCGCCTGCCAGAGCGCCCAGGCGAGGGCAAGCGGCGAGCCGAGGAGCGCCGCTGGTCCCTTGCCGCGCAGTCCCCCGACCTTGATCCACTCGATCGGAATGCCGGCCTGCGGCACGAGGCGCGCCTCGAGCCCGCGACGTGTGCCGAGCCATACGACTTCGCGCTCGCGCGCGAGCAGCACCTTCGCGACGGCGATCGCCGGAAACACATGACCGCCTGTGCCGCCCGCCATGATGAGGATCGGTCCGGAAAAAGGGGACATTCCTCTTTTTTCTGATGCGTCAGGCACAGCGTTACTCATGAGTGAAAGGAATGTCTTCTTTTCCTGATGCGCTGCTTGCCGGTCGCGCGCAACGCGGTGGTTTCGTGCTGTATGCGCAGCAGCAGCCCGATGGCTGCACAAGTGACGAGCAGACTGGATCCGCCGTAACTCAACAGCGGTAATGTCAGGCCCTTGGTGGGCAGCAGGCCCATGTTCACGCCGATGTTGATCGCGGCTTGCAGGCCCAGCAGAGTGCCGATCGCGAATGCCAGGCAGGCCTGGAACGGCCGCTCCACGCGCGCCGCGCGCTCGGCGATCCAGAACGCCCGCCCGACGAGCGCCGCGAACAGGCCGATGACTACCGTGACGCCGAGCAGCCCGAATTCCTCGGCAAGCACCGCGAACAAAAAATCCGTGTGCGCTTCGGGCAGGTAGAACAACTTCTGCACACTGCTGCCGAGACCTACGCCGAGCCATTCGCCACGGCCGATCGCGATCAGCGACTGCGTGAGCTGGAAGCCCGTGTCGTATGGATCGGCCCAGGGATCGCGGAACGCCATGAGCCGCTCCAGGCGATAGGCGGACGTCACGGCGAGCCCGCCGAAGGCGGCCAGCGCCGTGACAAAGAGCAGGCAGAAGTCCCGCAGCCGCACGCCGCCGACCAGCAGCACGCCGAGCGCCGCCGCGAGCAGCACGGTCGCGGCGCCGAAGTCAGGCTGGGCCAGCAGCAGCGCGCAGGCAAATATGACGATCAGCAGGGGTTTGAGAAAGCCTAAAAAGCTCTGTGCGAGCGCGTCGCGGCGTCGCACCACATAGCCGCAGAGATACATGAGAATCAGCAGACGTGCCGGCTCCGACACCTGAAGATTGGCCGGCCCGAGCGACACCCAGCGCGTGCTTCCATTGACCGTATGACCGACGCCGGGCACGAGCACGAGCGCCAGCAGCACGAAGGCAGCCGCGAGCAGCAACGGGCCCGTGCGCTCCCACACGAAGCTCGGCACCGCGTACGCGGCGAGCGCCGCGACCAGCCCGACACCCGCGTAAGCGAGCTGCCGCAACAGATAATGAAATGGCGCGCCGAGCTCGTTTTCCGCGATCGACATCGAAGCCGACGCGACCATGACGATGCCGATCAACAACAGTGCGGCGGCGACGCCGGTCAGCCAGGCATCCGGGGTCCGCGCGTAGCGCGTTTCCAGTACCTGAGCGCTCATCGCCCTGGTTCCAGATCGCGCACGGCCGCGGCAAAGGCCGCACCACGCGCGCGATAGTCCTCGAACATGTCCTGACTCGCGCAGGCGGGCGACAGCAGCACGACATCGCCGGCGCGGGCAATGCGCGAAGCCTCGCGTACGGCCTCCTGCATATCTTTGGCGCGCACGGTCCGGCAGATGCCGGACAGTGCCGCGGCCAGGCGTCCGGCGTCGCGACCGATCAGCACAGCGGCGCGCGCGCGACCGCCGAGCGCATCGGCCAGCGGCGCGAAATCCGCACCCTTGCCGTCGCCGCCCGCGATCAGCACGAGCGATTGCGCGAAGCCGCGCACGGCGGCAACGGTAGCGCCGACGTTGGTGCCTTTAGAATCGTCGACGTACTCGACACTGCCGATTGTCGCCACCGGCTCGCAGCGATGCGGCAACCCGCGAAAGCTTGCCAGCGCGGGCAGGACGCTCTGCGGGGCAAAACCCGCAGCCTCCGTGAGCGCGAGGGCGGCCAGCGCATTTGCGACGTTATGCGTTCCCACGAGCGCCAGCGCCCCGACTGGCAGCAGGCGGTCGTCGCCGCGCGTAAGATGCAGCACACCTCGAGCATCCCCGCGGATGCCGTACTGACCGGCCTCCGGTGCGTCGAGGCCGAAGCTGATGCTGGCGGCCCCGTGAGGGACGGCAGGCTCGTCGCGATTGATCACTGCGACTTCGCAATGCCGATACACGCTGGCCTTGGCCGCAGCGTAAACCTCGAGGCTCGCATGGCGGTCCATGTGATCGGGCGAAATGTTCAGCACGACCGCCGCTCGCGCGCGCAGGCTCGTGGTGCGCTCGAGCTGGAAGCTCGACAGCTCGAGCACGTAGAAGTCGGGCT
>JACDCP010000155.1 GCA_013817465.1 Gammaproteobacteria bacterium
TTCCGTGGCACGCATACGCTGCGCGCAACCGCAGTCGACAGCGAGGACAACGTGCTTGCCGAGTCCAGTCTGGTGACGTTCTACGTCCACCAGACATCCATCGTCACGCCGGGAAGCTAGCAGATGTTGAAAAAGCCATCCATGGCTTTTTCAACTCTGCAATCCGAAAATTGCGATTTTCGGATTGCGAGCATTTTCAAGAACTTAAAGTTCTTGAAAATGGCGATGCATCCCTGCATCGCCTGGCAGGCTGCGGAAAAACGGGGTTTTTCAACAGCCTGCTAGTGCCGAGTCTCGCAAGTACGAGGAAAAACGGGGACATCCCTGATTTTCGAACGCCATAGTCTGGCAGGCCCGAGCATGCTTTTTGCAAAATCAGGAATGTCCCCCTTTTTCAGAACGCGCAGGCGGCTTCGACCTCCAGCACGAGCTCGCGGCGGCAGATGTCCCCGCGCAGAATGACGATCTGTTCGTTGGCCTGGAGATGCGCCGCGAGCGCCTCCCGGGCGGCCGGCAGGTCCTCACGCCGCCGCAGGTATAACCGGAAGCACGCATCGCGGCCGGCGCATCCGGCAAGCTTGCCTTTTGCCTGAGCCGCTGCGCGGGTCATCAGCGCCTCAATGTTGCGAAAAGTCTCGTTGACCTGCTGGCCGACGCTGCCGTCATGGTACGACTCGTGGCCGACGATGCTGGCGGTGCCCGATACGAGCAACTGGTGCTTGCCGTTCAGCTCGAGCAAAACCGCACGCGAGAAAGACGGGCTGCGCGGACCGAATTGCCGCGGATAGTGATAGGCGCTCGTCTGCCGGGGATTCTCCACCGCATGACTCGGCTCCTTGCCGGCGAGAAGCGAAATCGTCAGCGGCGTGCCGGAGTCGGTGCCGATGGCGGTTCCCGCCGGAAAGTGCCGCTCTCGATAGCCGAGCGCATCGAGGGCGACCGCGCGGCCGAGAGAAAACTGGCGGTAGCGCTCCGCATCTCCACAGCCCGCATTGATGTCGGGGAAGAGATTCCAGACACGCAGCAGATGCGGATATCCGCGCTTCCGCACCAAAGTCAGCAGCCGCTTGTACGCCTGACAGACGATATCGTCGATTCGCTGACCTGTGGACACCGCGGTCTGCAGATGCGCCGCGAGATAAAAGCGGCTTTCCATGAAGTGGATGTCCACCGCATGCCCGCCGTCCACTTCGCCCGCCGTATACCACGCCTCCTCCCGGGGCCCGTCGCCGATCGGTTCGATGAACAGCGCAAAGACGTTGTCCTCCTGAGCTCCGCCGGCTGCCGGCGCGAAACAGAAGCGGAATAATTCCGTCAGACCTGTCGGAGGGGCGCCGCGTGCTGCGCATTGCGGCTGCACGGCAAGCATGGGCCGGCCGGGACGCGAAACCCGTCGTTTCGCTTCGCCGATCATCAGGAGCGAACTGACGCACCAGGCAGTTTGTTGAAAAAGCCATCCATGGCTTTTTCAACTCTGCGAACCGCAAATTGTGACTTTCGAATAGCGAGCATTTTTAAGAACCTGCGGTTCTCGAAAACAATGGCGATGCATCCCTGAAATGTCTGGTATCCCCTCGCGCCGTTCTCCGACGTGAAATCCGCGCCCGGCTTCAGCACGCTGATCCGGCGGGCTTCATCGAGAACGCCGAGCTCTTCGAGAATCGGGACGTTCATCGGCGGCAGCGATTCGCCGATATGAAAACGCGGATGCGCATCCTTCTCGAACAGTTCGACGCTCCAGCCTCTGCGGCTCAGCAGCGTTGCGGCAGTCATGCCCGCAGGTCCGCCCCCGATGATGATTACGTCACAGTCTAAAGAACCCATGAGATTGGATTGTACTTGAAGGAAAACTCGCTCAAAATAGCTTGCGCGCAATAGTATCCGTCGTTCTCCAGCGGCTTTTGTGACGTCGAGAAAGTCCGCGGCGGTTGTTCTGCGTTTTCAGCATCACACCACAGCGGGGATTGCGGTGGCGGAAATGAACCATGAAGAACATCGGCTCGCAGCGCTTATCGTCGATGTCTTGAATCTCGAGGACATCAGGCCGGAGGACATCGAGCCGACCGAGCCGCTGTTCGACGGTGGTTTGAATCTCGACTCCATCGATGCGTTGGAGATCGCCGTCGCGGTCGCGCAGAGCTACGGCGTGCATCTGCGGGCCGAGGACGAGGAAACAAAATCCGTATTCGCGACCTTGCGCAGCCTGTCGGAATATATCGAGCGGCAGGTGAGCCTTCGCCAGGCGAGCTGAGCGCGCGATTGCCCCGCAGAAAATGATGCGCACGCCGGGCGGCCGGTTGGCCGTGCTGTCGAGGAAGCCTGCCGGACAGCTCGCTATTTCGGGCGGGCGCACGATCGACTGCGGCAGCTTCCTTGCAGACGCCACGGCCTGGGCGGAACGCCTGCCCGACCGGCCTTACGCAATCAACCTCTGCGTCGATCGCTATCTTTTTCTCGTCGGGTTCATCGCCGTCGTTCTGCGCGGCCAATGCAATCTGTTGCTGCCCGGAAGGCAGCCCGGGACTATTCACGAAGCTCTGCGCTCGTTTCCCGACGCCTGGCTGTTGCACGACGGAGCGGTCGAGCTGCCGGACGCGATCGCGCTCGGAATCTCGCATGGCAGCGCTTCGGCCGCCCATGTCGGGGCGATTCCCGACGTGCCGGGCGCGCAAACAGCCGCCATCGTGTTCACATCCGGCAGCACCGGTGCCCCGCAGCCCATGCGCAAATCCTGGCACACGCTGGTGGAAGGCGCGCGCGTGAACGCTGGTTATGTGTCCGGCGATGCGGCCGGCGGTGGAGGGCTGGTTGCAACGGTGCCGCCCTGGCACATGTACGGGCTCGAGTGGTCGGTGCTGTTTCCCCTGGTCGCGGACTGGACGATTTACTGTGATGAGGCATTTTTCCCGGCCGATATCCGGGTCGCGCTCGGAAAGCTGCCCGGGCCGCGCGTACTGGTGTCGACGCCACTGCACCTGCGGGCTATCGTCAAATCCAGGCTTCGGTTTCCGCGGGTAGACACGGTGCTGTGCGCAACGGCGCCGCTCGACTCTGGTCTTGCGCGTGACGTGGAACAACTGCTCAGCACCCACGTGCTCGAAATCTACGGCTGCAGCGAAGCCGGCTCCCTGGCGTATCGGTGGCCCGTGCGCGATGCGGCGTGGCGTTTCTTCCGCGAGATCGATGCCGAGATGAGCGGCGGTCGCGTGCGCGTTTGCGCTGCGCACCTGGCCGAGACTGTGCAGCTCGCAGATACGCTGGAGTTCCAAACGGATGGTCGTTTCTCGTTGCGGGGTCGCGACGGCGATATGGTCAAGATCGGCGGACGGCGCGCGTCGCTGAGCGAGCTGAACAATCGGCTGCTGGCCCTGGAGGGCGTGGATGACGGTATCGTGTTTTATCCGCCGTCGTTCGGACTCGAGGATTCCGGGCGGCTGTCTGCATTGGTAGTGTCGGTCAGCCGCAGCGCCGAAGACATACGCCAGGAGCTCGCCACTGTCGTCGACAACGTGTTCATGCCTCGCCCTATCAGGCTCGTGGACGGCTTGCCCCGCTCGGATGCCGGGAAACTTCGTCGCGAGGACCTGTTGAAGCTGCTGCACGTCGAAAGAGGACGGGCGTGAGCGCGCGGTTGCGGCATCCGGCCCGCGAGCCGCTACAGCACGGCCCCCCTGACGCATCGATGCACTCCGTGCCGCAAGATCCGGGCCGGCGCCCGGCCGGCGGCGCAGCGACCTGGCGCGAACGGCCGGAAGCCGGAACCGTGCTGGGCATTCGCATTCTCGAGTGGATCGCACTGCGGCTGGGACGCCGCGCGCTTCATCGGGTGCTGATCCCGGTCACTCTTTATTTTCTGCTGGTACGCGGATTCGAGCGCCGTGCTTCGCGACAGTTCCTGGCTCGCGTAACTGATCGCCCCGCGTCGTTGCAACAGATATTCGAGCATTTCCTTACGTTCGCGCGCATGAGCGCAGACCGGTTCTATTTCCTTACGGAGCGGGTCGGGAGCGTTCCTGTGACCTATCACGGCCTGGATGCCCTCGGGCGGCTGGTGGATCAGGGGCGGGGTGGCATATTTCTCGGTTCGCATATCGGCTCGTTCGAAGCGGCGCGCTGCATAAGCTCCCGGCATTCGGGCGTGGTCATGCGCATAGTTCTCGACCGCGCCGTCAATCGCAAACTGATGGGCCGGCTGGAAGCAATGAACCGCGATTTTGCGTCAGCGGTCATCGACCCGGAGCAATCGGCAGCCGGCTTCGGTCTCAAGATCGCCGAAGCATTGAGCGACGGCCAGTGGGTCGGCTTTCTCGCCGATCGGCATCGCCCGGGCGACCGCACGGTGAGCTGCGAGTTTCTCGGTGGCCGGGCGAAGTTTCCGCTCGGCCCCTTCCTGATCGCTGCCGCGTTCAAAGCGCCGGACGTGTGCATTTTCCCTCTCTTTATCGAAGGGCGCTACGAGGTCTATTTCGAGGTGGTCAGCAGCTCGTTCACCGTGCCCCGTCAAGATCGCGAAGCGCGACTCGCCGAATACGTTCAGGCTTACGCCGATCGTCTCGCTGCGCATGTCCGGCGTGCTCCCTGCAACTGGTTCAATTTCTATGACTTCTGGGCGGATTAAGCCTCTTTTTATCCTTGCGGTCCTGCCCTGGATTGCCTGGGCCGGGTCGCCGGACAGCTTCGAGGCGATCCTCGAGGGCATCGACACGCCGCGCGGCGTCTCCATCCCGTTCGTCGAGAAACGCCAGAATTCGCTGCTCGACGAGCCGCTGGTGCTGACCGGAGAAGTTATTTTCGACCACGATGGACGGCTGTCTAAAATTGTCGAGATCCCTTTTCGCGAGCGCGTCACCATTTCTCGCGATGCGGTCGAGCTCGAACGCGAAGGGCGAACGAAGCGGCTGTCCCTGCGCCGCAAGGAAGATGTCGGCGCGTTCTATGTCGCGCTGCGGGCCCTGCTCGAGGGCGACGCGAAGACTCTGCTGGACCTGTTCGAAGTGGAGACAGCAATCGATGGCGGATGCTGGACCATCATGCTCGTGCCGGACGCCGGGCCGCTGAGCGAATTCCTCGAGAGCATGACGATCTCGGGAAGCGCAGCGCAGGTGTCGCGCATCCGCACCGTGCATTTCGACGGCAATTGGCAGGAGCTGTCCTTCAACGCGGACCCCGCTGAGTGAGCTGGCGTATTCGCGTGCGGACGCGAATCGCACTCTGGATCGGCTTCGCGCTGCTGGCGGTGTGGATCATCGCGGCGCGTCTGCAGCTCACCGTGGATCTCGCGTGGTTCCTGCCTGAACCATCCACCGCCGAGGAGCGTGTGCTCGTCGATCGGCTGGGGCAGGGCCCGGGCTCCCAGCTCATTTTCATATCGCTCCCGGTGCCTCCCGGCCAGCCGCCGGAAGCAAGCAGCGCACATCTGAAGACCGCCCTGGCCGGATCGGGGCTCTTCTCGCAGGTCATAAACGGCGCGGAGCAGATCGGCGCCGGTTCTCTCCCGCCCGTGATCTGGCGGCACCGCTACCTTCTGCGGAATATCGACCTCAGCGTCGCGGGGTTGCGCCAGGCCATGCAGGCTCGCCTCGCCGACATGGCCGTGTTCTCGGATCCGCAGTCACTCGAGCTCGTGGCGGCGGATCCCTTTCTCGCGGCCGTCGAGGTCATGGAGGCGCTCGCCTGGCCGGGTCTCGAAGACGAAGGAGCCTGGACGAGCGCGGACGGAAAGACGGCCTATCTGATCGCCAGGACGCTGGCGCCCGCCTTCGAGATCGGTGCTCAGCAGGCAGCGGTAGATACCATTTTTGCTGCCACCCGCGTCCTCACGGACGACGAACCCGAATTGCACGGGGTCGGCGTCTATGGCGTCGAGCTGCAGGAAACCATTCGCGCCGAGGCTCAATCCCGCAGCGCGCTTGCTGCCCTGGGCGTCGCGCTGGTGCTGCTCATCGCCTATCGCCGCTTCAAGGTGCTCGCCGTCGCGGCACTGCCCCTGATGCTCGGCTGCCTCGGCGGCCTCGCTGCCGTCGCGCTGCTGTTCGAGAAAGTGCACGGCATCACCCTGGCCTTCGGCTTCACGCTCTTCGGCGTGGCCATCGATTATCCGATTCACCTGATGAGTCACCTGCGCAGGGGCCGGGAGAGCATGCAGGCGATATGGCCCACATTATGGCTTGGCGCGTCGAGCACGATCATCGGCTATCTCGCGATTGCCGCAGCGGGATCGCGCGGCCTGGCGCAACTCGGCGTCTTCTCCGCCGTGGGCGTGACAGTGACGCTTTGCGCGACGCGGTCACTGCTGCCGGATCTTGCCGGCAACTCGGGGCCTGCGACAGACGAGGATGCGACGAGTTATCGGTCGGTGTTTCGTCACGGCGTCTGGATCACGGCTCTGCTGCTCGGCGCCCTGCTGCTCGTATCGTCGCAGAGCCGAATCTGGAGCAACGATCTCTCGTCGCTGACGCCGCTACCCGCAGAACGGCTGGCGCAGGATCAGGAGCTGCGTCAGGCGCTCGGCGCGCCGGATATCCGCTACCTGGTCGCGACGAGCGCTGTCAGCCGCGAGGGCGTGCTGGTGCGAAGCGAGCAGCTTGCAGACCTGCTCGACGCCGCGCAGGCGGAAGGTGTCATAGAGGCTTTTCAGATTGTCTCCCGTGTGCTGCCCAGTCGGGCGACGCAGGAACGCCGCGCGCAACGACTCAAAACCGTCGAGGATCTGCAAGCACGCGTGAGCGCGGCGGCCGCAGGCACGCCGTTTCGCCACGGCGCCTTCGAGCCCTTCGTCGCCGCCGTGAGCAGCATGTCGGCACAGACGGATCTGCTCGACGCTGCAGCGTTTGAGGGGACAGCGCTCGAGGATTTCGTCGAGGGCAATCTGTATTTCGACGGCGCGCGCTGGGTCTCGCTGGCGACGCTGCACGGGCTGCGCGATGCGAAGCGGCTGGGTGCGCTGCTCGCGAGCGGCTCATCCGAAGCCACGCTGGTCGACCTCAGGGCGGCTTCGGAGTCGCTCGTCGCGGGCTATCGCCTGCGCGTGTTCAGCGTGCTCGGACTGGCCCTGCTGGCGATAGGCATCCTGTTGTCCTGGAAAGTGGCCGTCAGCGCGAGGCTCGTCTGGGTGGCCGGCACATTGGCTGCGTCGCTAGTCTCGACAGTGGCGCTGAATACGTTGCTGCTCGGCAGCCTGTCGCTGTTCAGCCTGATCGCGATCGTGCTGGTCGCGGGCCTGGGACTCGACTATGGGCTGTTCGTCAGTCGTACGGAGCACGGGTCTGCCGGGCTGCGCGATACCCGCCATGCCGTCAACGTCTGCGCAGCTTCGACGTTCGTCGCGTTCTTCGTGCTGGCGCTTTCATCGGTGCCGATCCTGCGCGGCATCGGCGTCAGCGTCGCCGCCGGCGTCGCACTGAGCTTCGTCATCGCACGCCTGGGCGTGCGACATCACGCAGTCTGATGCGGATCCGTCAAAAGGATACCGGGAGATGGCAGCGGGCGATCTTCGAGGCTCGTGGCGAGCAGGCCTCGCAGACCTTCCGCCAGCAGCTTCAGTTTCGCGACATTGTCGCCGAGACGCACCGACAGCGACGGCTCGTCGTCATCGACGAGCTGCTGCTTCAGCTCGTAGAACC
>JACDCP010000006.1 GCA_013817465.1 Gammaproteobacteria bacterium
CCATTCTGACCGCGCTCCTGATCCTGGCGTTCTTCGTCATCCTTGCCTACGCGCTGATGAAGATCAGCAGCGTCCTCGAGTCGATCGGCGGCACACCCACCAGCTATCTCGCCAGGCTGCGCCTCGGACTGCGCGCCATCGAAAAAGAGACCAGCCATCTGGGCCCGCAGGTAACGGCCGCGAACGAAGCCTTAAGCCGGATCGCCGACGGGCTCGTGCTGGTCGACCAGCATCTCGTCGACACCGTCTCCGCCGTGTCGCGACAGCAGGGCTAGTGTCGTGTCCCGCAAGTATGCGCAATAAATCGCGAAGGGATCAGCCCGCCAGCCAAGGCGCGAGGCGGAGGCATAGCGCGGCTATGGCGACGACGAGCAACGCCGGATGGCGGGCTTAAGACCGAGCGAGAATTGATGCGTACTTGCGGGACACGACACTAGCATGGATCCGGGCGCGCCCCTGCCGACCTCCGTGTACGTCATCTGGTGGCTGGCGCTGGGCGTTGTCGTAATCTTCATCGTGCCGCTGGCAATCATGCTCTTGCACCGCACGCTGCGCGCCGCCCTCTCCATAAGGCGCTATCTCCGGGAAATGCTCGAGGCCGGGGCCGGCATCGCCGGCAACACAGCCTCGATCGCGGCGCTCAATGACACCCTGGCAGTCGCCGGCAACATGGTTGAGACCTCGGACATGCTGGCCGTGCACTCTGGTACGATCGCCGAAGCGTTGGCACAGCGGGCCGCCGAAGGCAGCCAGACATGACCGGCCTCCTGCTCGTGCTCACGTTGATCGTCACGGCGGTTGTTGTCGTCGTGCTGGTGGCCTACCTGCTGGGCATCATTTTCGCGCTCTGGAGCGCGAAGAACAGTCTCGCGAAACTGGCCGTCGGACTCGTGGCGGTTCGCGATCACACCGGGCCCCTGTCCGGGCATATGCACGGGCTCAATCAGGGCCTCTCGAGGCTGTTGACCGGACTGTTGCACGTCGACGGCAATCTGGCCACAGTGGCGCAGGTCGCGCGCGAACAGGCCGGGCGACGGCTGGAAAGCTGAGCTAGTGTTCTGTAACTAGGAAATTTCAGCATGTGTTTCAGGAATCTGCCGGTCGAATTCGATAGCGAGGGCAATGCGCATCTCAGGGAGGGCGTGGCCAACCCGTACGAATACGAGTCGGTGAGCCTCGAGGAGCGCGCCGCAAAGCTCAAGGAGATCGCCGCAAAAAACGGTCAGATCCGCGACGTCGACTTCGATCCGGTGACGCGCGTCGCCGGGGCGTTGGCCTTTCACAGCACCGTCGATCTCGCCAGCCGCAAGGTGCTGGATACGAACTCCGTAGCCACGCTGTTCCGGGGCTACGAAGTCATCTTGCGCGGGCGCGATCCGCGCGACGCGGCTTTCATCAGCTCACGCGCCTGCGGCGTCTGCGGCGGCGTGCACTCCACGGCCGCCGCCCTGGCGATTGAAATGGCGCTCGACATCCGGCCGCCGCCTCTCGGTATCGTGGTGCGCAACCTGCTTTTGAGCTGCGAATATCTGTACGACAACCCGATGCATCTGTTCGTGCTCGCCGGCCCGGATTTTTCGGAGTCGCTGGTGCGGGACACCAATCCCGAGATCTGGGAGAAGGCGCAACGCGCTCCCGCGCGGTTCAGCCAGCTCCACGGCTACCGAACCATCGGCGAAATCATGACCGATCTCAATCCGTTGAGCGGCAAGCTGTACCTCGAGGCGCTGGAGATGACGCGTGTCGCCCACGAGGCCTTTGTGCTGATCGGCGGCAAGTATCCGCATCCGGAGACGGTCATCCCGGGCGGCGTCTCCACCACGATCACGACCACGACTTTCAGCGAGTTCTACCTGCGTATTCAGCAGTTCTTCGATTACGCCAAGAAGTGCATCGGCGTCTGGGACGACATCTACGACTTCATGTACGACTGCAATCCCGATTATCAGCAGTGCGGAGCGCTGTCGCCGACCATGCTCGACTTCGGCCAATGGGATCACGAGGATCACTACGACGCGAGTTATGCGAATTGCAACGAATGGGGCGTGCAGCGCTGGTCGACCCCCGGCGCAGTAGTCGACGGGAAGCTCGTCACCACGCGGCTCACGGACCTCAACGTCGGCTTCGAAGAATTTGTCAGCCATTCGTATTACGAAGAGTGGAAGGATTACCCTTTCAGGACCGATCCGCTGGGCGCGCCGCTGAGCCCGTATCATCCGTGGAACAAGACGACGATACCGCGGCCGGGCGCGCAGAACTGGAAGGATCGCTATAGCTGGTCGACGACGCCGACCTGGGACAGGCACACGTTCGAAGCCGGCGCCTATGCGCGAATCTACATCTCCGCGCTGGCGCAGAAGCTCCCGCAGAGCGATTTCTTCGAGTCGACCGGCCACAGCCTCAGGCTGAATATTGGCAAGGGCGCGAAGCTGCCCGCAATGCAGCTCGAATGGAAAATCCCGAAGGTCTGGAATGCCTTCGAACGCAACCGCGCGCGTGCCTACGCGGTCGGCTTCAATCTGATGGTGACGATGGAGAACTGGGTGCGCGCGCTCGATCTGCAGAAACGCGGCGAGACGCGCGTGCATACACCGTTCGAGATTCCGCGCAACGGCCAGCACATCGGTGTCGGATTCTGGGGCGCCGGCCGCGGACTTCTGGGGCATTGGTGCGTGATCGAGGACGGCCTGCTCGCGAACTATCAGATCTGCACGCCCTCCACCATCAACGCCTGCCCGAAGACGACCTGGGGCGAGCCGGGCGCCTATGAGGCCTCGGTGCTCAACACGCCTATTCTGGAAACGAATTTCACCGATGAGAAGGACTTCAAGGGCATCGACATCCTGCGTTCCATTCGCAGCTTCGACCCCTGTATGCCCTGCACGACGCACGTGATGGTGGAGGGGACCGACCGCGTTGTCACGCGCGAAGTGACGACCTGCGCCTGCGGAATCTAGCCCGAGCTCATGCCGTATTCTCGAAATCGGGGTCACACCGCCTGGTCTGAAATCGGGGTCAGACCCCTTTTTCTGCTGTATTCGGGCTAGGGCAGATTCCATGCGGGTGCTCATAGGCACGGTCGGCTACTATGCGTTCGTACGCGGCTACCCGATCGGCCCGGCGTTCATGGAGCGCCTGCAGCGGACACTGCGCTCGCCCGGCATCAGCATCCGCGAGATGAACTGGGGGCCGATCGCGATCGTGCAGCAGTTCGAGTCCAGTGCGGAAGTCTTCGACCGCGTGGTCCTGGTCGGAGCCTGCGATCGCGGCCTGCCTCAGGGCACGGTGACGCTGCGTCGATGGCTGGGCGGCAAGCTCGCGGCAGCGGCCGTTCAGGAACGTGTGTTCGAAGCCGTCACCGGCGTCATCCGTCTCGACAATCTGCTGGTCATCGGCGAGCATTTCGGCATCTGGCCCGACGAGACGCTGTGCGTGGAAATCAGCCTCGCGGAATCGACGCTGAGCGATGGGATACTAGCCGAAGTCGAGAACGGGCGAGCCGCCGGTGACGGGCGCATCATCGGTGAGCAGCCGCTGACGGCGGCGGCCGAGGCGCTGGTGGAACGCGTGGTGAGCGAAACCTGCCGCGCCGCGACGAGCCCTCTCGCGGAGCTCCGTGAGCTCGAGCCTCTTACGGCTCACGATCTGGAGCCACCTCCCGTAGTGTGCCGTCATCATTTCGCCGGCGATTCGAAACGGCTCACTCCGACTGCGAAGCCGGCGATGGATCGATGAACGGAGAGCCGGATGCCCACGCCGCCGCGCTGGAGCAGCTCATCGACCGCGAAGAGGTGCTCGAGATCTGCTACTGGTATCAGGGCGAGGGCTTTGGCGAGACATTCACGGCCGGCGTGCTGGCGCCGTTTCTGCACTGCAGCCCGTCGGCGATCGAAACCGCACTCGACGCGCTGACCCGCCTCGGCTGTCTGGGGCCCGTTGCCGGGCAAGCCGCCGCCTACCGCCTGACCCGTAGCGGCAGGCAGCAGGGCGGCAGGCTCTTTGCCGACAGTTTCGCCGACCTGCAGAAGTCGGCGCACGGCGAATGCGCGGCCGGTTGCTGCGACGGTGATGATCATTCCGCCTGCGGCGACGACTGCGCGCTGCATTGAGCCGATCGCCAGGACCCATGTCCGAAGCCGCGCAGGAATCCCCGGAGCCGCCTCAGCAACTGACCGGCTTCATGAGCAACGACGAGTGGGACGCGTTGCTCGCCGACGTGAGCGCGCTGATAGCCACGCTCGAAGAGCTGCCGGACCAGGTGGTCCGGCAACAGATTTTCAGCTTGCTGCAGGGCATCGACGCCATCCACCGCGAAGCGCTGCGCCGGCTCGTGCGCCTGTTCAAGGAGGGCGTGCTCGAGCAGGTCGTCACCGACCCCGCCATCGGCACGCTCATGGAGCTCTACGATCTCAACCCGCTGGCGCAGCCGGCGCCGGGCGAGGCCTCGCGACGGCGCAAGTTCCCGGACATTCCCATCAGGGTGGTGGCTTCAGGTCCGGACGCGACATCAGCGCCGGTCGAACAGCCGCATTGGGTGCCGGCGCTGCCGAACGCGGATGCGCTCGGACCCGGAAGTACGGAGGTGCTGGCGCTCGACGGCCGGACGGTGCTCCTGTGTCGCGTCGGAGAAGCGTTCTTCGCCCTCGAGGGCGCCTGTGCGCGGGATCGAAGCCCGCTCTCAGACGCCACGCTCAGCAGCTATACGCTCGCCTGCCCGAATCATCCCGGCTGTCTGTACGACGTCCGCCAGGGAACGCGGATCGGGTCCTCCGATCGCCTCGCCTGCTATCCGGTGCAATCCGCCGCCGACGGCCGCATCCTCGTCGGCTTCGGCATGCCGTTCCGGCCCAATCTGCCGAGCTTCTGACAGCGTCGTGACCGCAGGCGCGCACGATCGGATCCTGATCGCGGGCGTCGGCAACCTGCTGCACGGCGATGACGGTTTCGGCATCGAAGTCGCGAAACGTCTCATGCAACTCTCCGACCTGCCGGCCGGCGTGATGGTCGTGGAAACGGGCATCGGCGGCATGAGTCTCGTGCAGGAGCTGATGTCGGGCTACGCCGCTTTGATCCTCATCGACACCGTACAGCGGGGCAGCCCGCCCGGCACGCTGCATCGGCTGGAGCCGGTCCTGCCCGATCTCTCAGGGCTGTCCGTGCACGAGCTGCGCGACTATTTCGCGGATACACATTATGCGACGCCGATGCGCGTATTGAGCCTGCTCGAGCGACTCGACCGGCTGCCGCCCGTGCTGCGCATCATCGGTTGCGAGCCCGCCCGCTGCGAGGACCTGCACATCGGCCTGAACGCTGAGGTGGCCGCAGCCGTCGACGAAGCGGTCGAGATGGTGAAGGTCTGGGCTCACGAACTGGCGACCGCCGCCATCGTGCCCGGACACGGGTCTCGTTAAGCGAGGCCGCTGCGCGGCTGGCAGGCCGGCGGCTTACCCCCGGGCCGCGCGGGCAATGGCGTCGCGGTCTGCGGCGCCTCCAGGTCGAGGCTCGTGAGCCGTTCGGCAAGCTCGCGGATGGCCCGCACGCCCGCAGAGTCGGGTGCGGCGTCGATGGGCGCGCGGCCGCTGCGTTCGGCTTCGACGAATTGCCCTTCCGCCGGAACGTTCGCGATGATCGGCATGCCGTGCTGCCCGCAGAATCCCTCGATAGCCTCGCGATCCGAACCGTTCGAAATTTTATTGGCGACGACGTAGACATAGGGAATGCCGAGCTCTTTCGCCAGCAACCAGATGCGTGAGGCCGCTTCCAGCGAACGATAATAGGCCTCGGTCACGATGAGCATGACGTCCACATTGCGCGCCGTGCCGCGCTTCAGATGCTCGAGGCCGGCCTCCATGTCGGTCACCGTGTACTCGCCATAGTTGCTCATCTCCGCGATCACGCCGCGCACGGCAAGGTGCGACGCGCACATGCAGCCGCTGCCGGCACTGCCTTCGGCAGGCTTGCCCATGACGATGAGGTCGATATTCGCGGGTGCGGCCGCACCGTAGCGCTCGATGAGCTCATCCTGCGAAACCGTCATGCGGAGCTTGCGCTTGCCGTCCGCGTCCTCGTCGATGGTCGTGATGCCGGGCGGGATGTAGTGGATGCGATCGGCCTCCTCGACGGACAAGCCGAGCGTCAACGCGAGATTGGGGTTCGGATCGCCATCGATCGCGAGCACTTTGTGGCCGTCCTCGGCGAGGATGCGCGCAAGCGTGCCGGCCACTGTAGTCTTGCCCGAGCCGCCTTTGCCGACGGTTGCGATTTTCATACTGGCCTCCGCTGCCGAAAGATAAGTCTGCTTCTTCATCACAAAGCCTAGGCCACGGGAAGAGATGCCGCAAGCCGAGCCGGAGCGGTCGCAGAAGCGGATAGACACTTGCCAGTGTCATGTGCCACAGCGAAAGTTTACTGACACCCCATGATGGCCCCGGTGATGGACCTTACGGCAGCCGATCCGTCTTGACGGAATATGCTTGCGAATGATTCTCATTCGCGCTAGGCTTCTCGCTTCTTCCTCGCGAGACGCAATATGTCAGTAGGTCAAGGCATTGCGATCGCTGTCACAGGCGTCCTCCTGTGCGCGGCCGGAAGCACCATCGCGCATGCTGACCGTGAGGTTTCCGCAGAGGTCACGGCGCTCGGTACACAAACAATCCTCGGCGCGCCCGAGGATATCGCCGACACGCCCGGCTCGGCCGATTTGATCGGACCGGCCGAGCTGGAGCGCTTCGAGTACACGGATATATTACGCGTTCTGCGCAGTGTCCCGGGCGTTTACGTGCAGGAGGAAGAGGGCTTCGGCCTCAGGCCGAACATCGGCATCCGCGGCTCTGGCCTGGATCGCAGCTCGCGGATAGCGTTGCTCGAGGACGGCGTCCTGATCGCGCCGGCTCCCTACTCTGCTCCTGCGGCTTACTATTTCCCGACTGCCCGGCGACTGCACGCGATCGAGGTGCTCAAGGGGCCCGCCGCCATCAGCGTCGGACCGCGCACTACGGGCGGGGCGATCAATCTGATCTCGACGCCGATTCCCGAACGAGCGACCGGTGAGCTGAACCTCAACCTCGGCGAGGACGGCCTGATGGAGACTCACGCGTGGTACGGCGCTTCCGGCGAACGGTTCGGCTGGCTGGCGGAGACCGTCCAGCACGCGAACGATGGCTTCAAGTCCATCGATGCACCGGCCGGAGGCGACACCGGCTTCCGCTTGAGCGACTACGTCGTGAAGCTGCGCGCAAATACGGATCCATCCGCACAGTGGCTGCATGGCGTCGAGCTGAAGCTCGGCTACACGGACCAGCACTCGAATGAAACCTATCTCGGCCTCACTGATGCCGACTTCGGCGCCGATCCATACCGCCGCTATGCGGGCTCGCAGCTCGACAATATCGACACGCTGCACAAGCAGGTGCAGGCGACATATGTCCTCGAGCCGCGCGACGGCCGCTGGGATTTCGCCGTGACAGCGTACCGCGATGAGTTTGCACGCAACTGGTTCAAGCTCGACAGCGTCGGCGGCGCGGGTATCGGCGATATCCTCTCTGACCCCGCCGCGTTCATGCAGGAACTGGACTGGATTCGCGGCGCGGACAGCCCCGCAGACGCCTTTGTTCTGCGCAACAACAAGCGCAGCTACTACTCCCAGGGCATCCAGGCGCGCGCCGCATTAGACGTGAGCGCCGGCGCCCTGCCGGTCCGGCTGACGACCGGGTTGCGGCTGCACGAAGACGAGGAGGATCGTTTTCAGGACGACGACCTCTACCGGATGGCGGACGGCCTGCTCGAACTCACCGCCGACAAACCGGCGGGCAGCCAGACAAATCGTGTCGGCGACGCCGACGTCACGGCGCTGTTCGCAGAAGCCGAGATCGGTCTCGGCCAGCTCGCACTGACCCCGGGCGCGCGTTGGGAACGCATCGATCTGACGCGCCGAGATTTTGCGCTCGACGACCCCGCGCGAGCCATGGGTCCGACCGCCGTGCGCAGCCACGAAGTCAATGTGCTGATACCGGGTCTCGGCGCCGTGTATCGTCTCAACGAGCACTGGCGCCTGCTGGGCGGTGTTTACAAAGGCTTCAACCCGCCTTCTCCCGGCAGCGATGCGGATGAGGAAGAGAGCGTGAACTACGAGGCCGGCACGCGCTTCGAGCGGGGCGATGTGAGAGCCGAGGCGATCTTCTTCCACGCCGACTACTCGAATCTGGTGGGCACGGTGACTGCATCGACGGGCGGCGGCGAGATCGGTGCGCAGTTCGATGGCGGCGAGGCGATCGTCAGCGGGCTCGAGCTGCAGGCCGGCTATGCGATCCGCAACCTCGCCGGATCGGGCCTCGACCTGCCGCTCGCATTCGCCTATACGTACACGGCCAGGGCCGAGTTCCAACGGAGCTTCGAAAGCGATTTCGAGCCCTGGGGGGACGTCATGGCCGGCGACTCTCTGCCGTACGTGCCGGAGCATCAGGCACAGCTCCAGGCCGGTCTGACCGGCGGGCGCTGGGGCTTCTACGTCAACGCCAGCTATGTCGACGAGGCCCGCACCCGGGCGGGCGCCGGATCGGCCCCGCCCGGCGAAGGCACCGATTCGATCTTCGTCGTAGATCTCGCGGGCACTGTCGGTATCACCTCGCGCATCGATGGCTTCCTGCGCGTGGAGAACGTTCTGGACGACGAGTATATCGTCGCGCGCCGCCCGGCCGGCGCGCGACCGGGCCGCGACCGGGCCGCACTGATCGGGCTGAAGATATCGCTGTGAAAAGATCGTAAGCGCAACGCTGAAAAGCCACGCATGGCTTCTTCAGCAGGACGCTAGAAGTCTTCGGCCGTCTCGGCGGCGGGATGCGCCGTTGTATCCAGCGGATCCTGCCCCAACGCCCTGACGACGCGCTCCGGCATGAGCACGAACGCCAAAAGACTGAGGGACAGAAACACATGCTGCGCCACCATGTGCACGGCCGCGATCAGCCCCTGCAGCGGGTTGCTCAGGACGGATGCCGTCAGCATGCCGACGCACAGCAGACCCGTGGCCATCCACAACACCGCCAGCGCGCCGATTCCCCCGCGCACAAGGCCGCCACATTGACAAGCAGCCCGCGGGCGAATCGCCAATGCCATGCCGGCCAGAGCGAGGACGGACGACAGCGGAAACAGCAACGCGTAGCTGCCGCTGATGGCGTGCAACTGGGTCGCGTACTTGTACGGAATATAAGCGGCCAGGCTCGCCGCAGCAGCGAACAAGGCGATCCGGAATATTGCGGCGATCAGTGGATGCTTGTCGAGGTTCTCTGGCATGGGTTCCGGCCCTCCTCGGCTGGGTCACCCGTCATGGTACCTCAGCCGACCAATCCGTCCCACCCTCGGTACGAGATCCGCTGCGCCACTCGCGGCGATCCGGCAGGCTTCTGCGCTCGTGAAACCTGGCAAAACGACATACCACTCACGCGATCGAGACCTCCTCGACCTGCAATTGCATCGACTCATCCTCCGGCACGACGCCTTCAAGGCTCAGCTTCTGGTTTTCCTGGATCTCCTGAAGCTTGTCCCAGGCCTCCTCAGCGTTCTCAGCCGCAACCAGCTCGTATCGGCTACCGTCTTCGGTCACCAGTTGCAGCTTGCCCTCCTGACGCGCGAGCGTGCCGCCGATCTCTGTCCGGGCCTCTCTGGCCGCGAAGCCGTTCTTGCGCACCACCTCACGGATGTCGGCAATGCTCACTTTGTTGTCCCGGGTCAGCTCGACGACCGCGGTGCCTTCGTTCAGGCTGACGGTCGCTTGTTCGACGCCCTCCAGGCTTTCCAGCCCCTTCTCGACACCATAGGCACACGGGGCGCAGTCCATACCGTGGACGAGCTGTTCGACCGTCCGCAGCTCTGCGAAAGCCGGCGGGGCGCTCAGCCCCAGGACCAGGGCGGCCACGCCCATGCCGGCTGGCAGGCCGTTGCGGATGGTTTTCCGAGTGTCACCCTTGCGCATGTTGTCGCGAATCGCGTGCATGAGAATCTCCTTTGAACGTTTGAGGCTGCAATTCAGAACCAGTAGGTAAACGTGAAGTTGAAGCGGAAGTCCTCCTCGGCCCGATCACCATCGAAATCCTGCTGGACGGGGAACAGCGCGCCCGCCGACAGCCCGAACGGACCTTTGAGCGCGAGGATCGAAGGACCGACCAGCACCTGCTCGCCGCCGCTGTCGGCATTATCAGTGCCATCTACCACGTCCCGGCGCGGGAACTCCGCAATCGACTCGACGAAAACACGAATGTCAGGTCTGCCTGCCTCGCGGAAGAACGCCGGACGGTAGGCGACGGCTGCGGTCAGGTAGGGCAACTCGCCCAGGCGGTCTCCATCGTGCTCGAAGTAATACTGGAAGCCGGCGCCGCCCCACGCGTACCAGTCGCGCGAGACGTAGCCGGTCACGGCGGCGATGTTGAGCGACGGCCCGACGCCCACACCGCCGCGCCGTTCATCGGTTGGAAGCGAACCGCCGAGCAGCAGCGTGCTCTCGAAGCGCTTGCCGATATCGAACGCGTTGCTGTGGAAGCGCCACATGGCGCTGGCTTCCACGTCGCCAAAGCCGCCCATCAGTGCGTTCATCCGCGTCCGCGGCGGATCCTGCAGCTTGTCGATGACCGGCGAGAGCGGAAACGCGAAGTTGAGCTGAAAATCCTCCGTCACACCATAGCCGATGATCTCCCGGGTCATGAATGCCGTGTCGTTTTCGTTCGTCAGCGTCATCAGCATCGTGTCACTGCTGAACTGCCCGTCGGCGAGCGTCGGCGTGGCCAGCGTGAAGGTCGGGCCGTGGCCGGTGGCGAAGGCGCTGCCGGCCAAAGCCAGAAGCGCTGGCGAAATCAGCAATACTTTTGATTTTTTCATCGAGCCACCTTTTGCTGCTCCTCTATCGCTAGTATCAGCACGCGGTTGTTGGCTATGTCGGTGGCATAGAGGGTCGCACCGTCGGCAGAAACGGCCACCTGCATCGGAGCGTAAGGGCCGCCGCGGCGGTGGGAAAGCGTGTAATCGGTCACGAAACGGCCCTGTTCATCCAGCATCGCAACGCGGTAATTGCGGGCGTCGGCCACATGCATCAGACCGGTGTCGCCGCCGAAGGCCGCGCCCGTCGCCTCGCCGAAACCGTTATCTCCGCCCGCAGGGCGGGGCAACAGCCACAGCACATGCCAGCCCCAAGCCGCCTGCGGCTGCCAGTCGGCGTCGAATCGCTGCAGGCGGTAGTTATAGGCGTCTGCCACGAGCACGCGCCCGTCCGCGTTCACGTCGACATCGGTCGGGTAGTCCAGTTGCCCCGGTCGCCAATGCCCCGGCCGACCGACGCGCCCGAGGAACTCGCCCTCCGGGCTGAAGACCTTGACGACGTTGTTGTAGAAATCGGAGACGTAGACATTTCCCTGCTCATCCATCGCCAGGCCAATGGGGCTGTTCAGTTGCGTACCGCCTGTCGAGCCGCCCCATTGCCGGACAAACTCTCCGCCCGGCGAAAACTTCTGGACGCGGTCCTGAATGTAGTCCGCGACGTAGATCGCGCCGTCCGGGCCGACCGCCACGCCCACCGGCAGCGCAAACTGCCCCGGGCCGTCCCCTTCTTCGCCGAATACGCGGACGACGTCGCCCTGTGAGCTGAACACGACCACCCGCTGGTTGCGCGCGTCGGTGATAAGGACGTTGCCGTTGCGGGCATCGACCGCGATGCCGTAAGGCTGATCGAAAGACGTGCCGCCGGCCTCGGTCCAGTAGCCGACCAGTCGATAGGAGGCCTGGCGCGAAGACTGCCCGAGTCCCCAGCCGAACATCAGGTAAGCGCCGAGGATCAGCAGCCCGGCCAGCATCGAGGCCCCAATGACCTTGGCCAATCCTTTCGGTCGGGACCGGCGCTCCGGCCTCTGTTCCAGTTCGTTTTCCATTTCGCTGGAGCTTACGACCTGGAGTCAGCTCAAGGTCAAGGGGGACAGTGCGCTTCAGCGTGCCGGTCGCTCGACATCGCCCGCTTCGAAGCCTTCGATAATCGGACAACCCTCTTCGCCGCCCCGGCACAGGTTGAGCAGCAGTTGCAGCTCGCCGTGCAGGCGGTTCAGGTCGGCGAGCTGTTGTGCCATTTCGGCGAGCTTTCGCTCGGTCAGCCGCTGCGCTTCGGAGCGCGGCGGACCCGGACGGTCGCGCAGCTCGAGCAGCTCGCGGATCTCGCCGAGCGAGAAATTGCAGCGTTGCGCGCGCTGGATGAATCGCAGACGCGAGAGATCGGCGTCGTCGTAGCGACGCCGACCGCCCGGATCTCGCGCCACCTTGCGCAGCAGACCGATCTTCTCGTAGTAGCGGAGCGTGTCGGGCGGCAGCCCGGTCTGCTGCGCAATTGCGCCGATGCTTCGCGTCACCGAGCTCGCCCCACCTGCGTCGACAGCCACTGCTCGAGCGCGCTCGCATCGACGTGCCCCTGCTGCACGAGCGTGCCGTCAATGACGAGTGCAGGCGTCTGAAGGATGCCGAGCTCCACGGCGCGATCGATGTGCTGCAATACGTCGCGCTCCTCGAGCCTTGCCGCAAGACCATTCACGATCGAAAGGCGCTCGCGCAGCGCGCGAAGCACCGATTCACAGCGAGTGCAATACGGAGAGCGGAACAGTTCGATCTCGATCATCCTGCAGCCTGGCGTCCGGAGCGGGTGTCTGATCAGGTTAGGCGGCCAGGCCGGCATCAGCAACATCCGCCGGGCGCCAGTGCCACGATCGTTTGGGATAAGCTGCTCCCATGCGTCGACCCTGATCCTCGACGACGAACTCGCGCAAGAGCTGAAAGAGCTGAAAGAGCTGGCTCATGATTCCGGTAGATCGCTCGAGGCCGTCGTGAACGAAACCCTGCGTGCCGAACTGACAGTGAAAAAAGCCTTGCCCGGGGCCAAGCCTTATGAGCTGAGACCCCGATCGTTGGGCAGCGTGCGGGGGGACGTGGATTTGGACAAGACCCTGAGTCTGGCCGACCGGCTGGAAGATGAGGAAATCCTGCGCAAGCTACGGCTGAGAAATGATCGCTGATTCTCGGTTCAGTCGGCGCTCCGCCGGGCCTTAAACGGATTGAGCGTCCGCACCCCGAGCTGATCGAAGTGGCGCGTGTTTCTGGTCACAACCACCAGGTTATGCGCCATGGCTGTCGCCGCGATTGCGTCTTCGAGTAGCGTATCGGATCGCCGGTGCATGAGGCGCGCCCATATCCTGAATGCGCGGCCATCCATTGGCAGCACGTTGTACGTTTCACCCACGCGGTCGGTCCAGGCCTCAATTGCCTCGGCCTTTTCGGAATCCTGCTCGCGGGTTATTTCGATTCCGGCCTGCCGCTCGCCGAGCGTCACCGCGGACAAGTGTAAGTGCTCATCCGGTATCGTTTGCAGCCACGCCAGGTTGCTGGCGATTCAGGGGCTTGCGTTCATCGGCCTCGGTTTTTTTTGTCAGGCGGGCACGCTCGCATGGCTTTATCTGGCGGGATGACGTAAACACAGCTCGGCTCGAGTACGCGCTCGAAGACAAATCGGACAGGCAGTTACCGGTTAGAGCGGGGTCTCATCGGCGGAACTATTCCGGGCCGCCCGCCGCAACTCGAGACGCGCTTGCGGAATGACCTGTAGCGAAGCGCTCAACTCGAGCATTGCGACGATCGCAGCCACCACGAGATCGGGCCACACCGATGCGGTCACGAGCACTCCGCCGGCCGCCAGCATGACCGCGATGTTACCGATCGCATCGTTGCGGCTGCAGAGCCAGATCGACCGCATGTTGCTGTCGCCGGAACGGTATCGGTACAGCATTGCTGCGACGCTGAAATTGACGATGAGTGCCACAAAACCGATCAGTCCCATCACCACAGGATCAGGCGGCGTGCCAGTCAGCAGCCGATGCACCGCGCTGCCGATAACCCATAGCCCGAAAACAGCCATGCCGGCGGATTTGACCAGGCTGGCGGTGGCGCGGGCCCGCAATCCCATGCCAAGGACGAATAAGCTGATCGCATAATTCGCCGAGTCCCCGAGAAAATCGAGCGCATCGGCCTGCAAAGCCACCGACCCGCTGACGATGCTCGCTGCACTCTCCACGAAAAACATCGCAATATTTGCGAGCAGCGCCGCCCACAGAATCCGGCGGAATTTCGGATCCGCATTGCCGGCGGTCTCCCGTTCGCCGCCCTCGTCGGACGATGCGGCTGCCTTCCGTGTTGCCTCCATCAGGGTCGGATGACGCGCAAACCGGGCTCAGCCTGCGGATCCGGCGCCTCGCTTTCGCCATTTTCGATCCACTCGTACATCACCGGCAGAAGGACGATCACGATCCCGTTCGTGGGGCAAGCCTAAAGCATGTACCCGAGGTCAGATGCGCCGGTCGGATAGGCGAACAGGGTCTGCTTGAGATCGGTAGCGGTCAGGCCGTGCCGGATAGCCAGAGCGAACAGGTTTATGACTTCATCGACATGCGGGCCGACAAGGTGCGCCCCGAGAACCCGCCCGGTTTCTTCCTCGACCATCACCTTGAAGCCGTAGACCGGCTCGGCCGTCTGGCGGGCCGTGAACCAGTCTGAGGCTTGCTGTGTATTGGTGATGAATTTAAGCCCTTGCCGGCGCGCTTCCTTCTCGCTCAGCCCGACAGCGGCAATAGGTGGAATGGTGAAAGCAACGCTTGGCACGCCGCGATAATCAGGCGTGTGTTTGTTGCCGCCGAGCAGGTTTCCAATCACCACCTTGGCATCATGGCTCGATACGGGCGTGAGCGGTGGCCCAATCCGGGCGGCATCACCCGCCGCGTAGACAGCCGGGTTTGAGACGCTTTGCAGATACTCATTAAGCTGCAAACGACCGTCCTTCACCTTCACCCCGGCCCGATCCAGATCGAGGCCGTCAAGGGTCGGCATACGGCCAGCCGCATGCACGACCAGATCGGCCTCTCTGGTCACGGTCTGCCCGTTCGATGAGGCTTTGACGCGATATCCAGTGCTGGTTTTCTCGATGCTTTCCACACTCGTTCCGGTGCGCACGTCAATCCCGACCGCCTGAAATTTCTCCATGAGCCAACCGACCACATCCGGATCGAAATGGGTCAGCATGCGCTCGCCCCGTTGCAGGACCGTCACCTGCGCCCCGGCCCGCGCCGCGACATGGGAGAACTCGGCAGCAATGTAGCCGCCGCCGACCATGACGACCCGTTCCGGAAGTATTTCGAGGGCAAGAAATTCCTCGCTGGTGATCAGATGCTCTTCGCCGGGAATGCCGAGCGTCACCGGCATCGCGCCCGTGGCGATCAAGATGTGCCGGGCTTCAAGCATCGCGCCCTCGACCTCGATGCTGTTGCTGCCCGTGAACCGGGCCTGTCCGTGGAACGCCGCAATGTCCTTTTCGGCATAGCTGTCCTCGTGCTTCTGCGGCACGGGATCGGTGAAGCTGCGCTTGAACGCGATCAGCTCCAGCCAGTCGATATGCGGCGCGTCCGCTATGCCCTTGCCCTGCATGCGTCTTGCGTGGTCGATCGCCCCGGCCCCGCCGACCAGTATTTTTTTCGGGTCGCAGCCGCGCAATGCGCAGGTGCCGCCGAAGGGACGGCAGTCAATGACGGCAACGGACCATCCGGCCGAACGAATGCCCATGGCGGCCCCTCGCGCCGCCGTTCCCGTCCCGACCACGATCAGATCGAATTGCTGCGTCATGTCCCGTCTGCGAGTGAAGTTTCGCAACCATGCCCGGCGGCTCCCCTTTTCCGGGCGTCCTGGATCGGCGGGCAGGGCACCGAGCCGTAAGAGCAGTACACGCAGCAATCGCCCACTTTGGGACGTAGCACCGCCCCGCAGCCCTTGCAGTCATAGAAAAACTGGCAGGCCTCGGTCGGCATGGTTTCGGTTTCCTGGTACCCGCAGTGCGGGCAGGTGATGGTGCTTTGCATGTCCATCATATCGTCCGTCGCCTTCTACAAAGCGCGTAGATCGTGATCTCGACGAAGACCGTCCGACTATTCACCCGCCAGACCTTCAATCGGGTGCGACGGGTAGCCGTTTCTCGCCGTCGCCGCCGTCAGGGCGGTCACGTCGGTCTGTGCGTCATCGAAGGTGACGACCGCAGCGCGATTCTCAAATGACACATCGACTTTGACGACCCCCGGCACGGCCGCGAGCGTCTGCTTCACGATGAAAGGACAGGAGGCGCAGGTCATGTTCTCGACCGCGAGCGTGACCGTGCGTTCACCGGCGAAGGCGGGGGCAATGGTGAGCAGCAGGGTGGCAAATCCGGCCGCGAAGATACGCGTCATATATAATCTCCTTTCAGGCTTCAAGCAGGACGGTGGCGACGTAGGGGAAGACAAGCGCTGCACCGACGAGCGCTGTCGCCGCCCAGAGCGCCACCTTCACCAGACGGTTTGGAAGCGGCCGGGCGCACGCTTCCCCCTCGGCGCAGGTCTGCGGCTTGCGGTAGACAAGGTAATAGCCGTAGCCCAGAAGCCCGAGTGTAACGGCCACGAAAAACGGCTGATAAGGCGCGAGCGCCGTCAGGTTACCAATCCACGCGCCACTGATCCCGAAGCTGAACAGCACCAGGGGCAGGATGCAGCACGACGAGGCGGTCAACGCCCCGATAAGCCCGCCCGCCGCCAGCAGCTTCTGTCGGCGGATGGCGCCTGCTGGTGCAGTGGCTGTCTCAATGGTTTTGCTCTGTCCGTTCATGACTCTCGTCATTTTTGTTGCAGTTTGCACCCGACTTTCAGTATAAAAGCTGTAGTGACTACAGATTCAAGGGTTATTTACGGGTATGCGGGATTTCAGCATCGGTGAACTGTCGCGGCGGAGCGGCGTCAACATCGAGACCATCCGCTATTACGAACGCATCGGGCTTCTCCCGCCGCCCCCGCGCACCGAAGGTGGGCACCGACTCTACCCGGACAATCACCTGAAGCGGCTCGTCTTTATCCGGCGCAGCCGCGAGCTGGGTTTCACCCTGGACGAGATCCGTAACCTGCTCGGCCTGGTAGAGGGCGGCTACACCTGCGGCGAGGTGAAGGACGCTGCCTTCACGCACCTGAAGGATATCCGGCGCAAGATCGCCGATCTCCGAAGGATGGAACGAACCCTGACCGAAACGGCCGCGCGCTGCGAGGGCGGCGACGCGCCCGATTGCCCGATCATGGATTCCCTCTTTGAGGAGGCCCGGTGATAAGTGTCGTCGTCTATATCGTGGCCGCTCTGGCGGAAATCGCCGGATGCTTCGCCTTCCGGGGCTGGCGCCGGCGCGGGACGGGAGACCTCCATCGGCTCTCGCTCGCGCTCTATCACTTCCGGCGCAGAAACTTCACGAGCGCCGCAATGCCGAGCACCAGCAGCACGATGACCAGAATCCAGATCAGAACCATGCCGCCCATCATTCCACCCATGCCATTCGTATCCATTACTGCAGTCCCCATTCGATTCCAAGGTGCGGAACGGCGTCAGACGACGAACCTGTCCCAGCTTCCGTAGTGGTGCCGGCTGCGCACTCCGCCTTTGGCCGGCGAGCCGTTTCATCTGGACATGCCGCGCATCATGGGCGTGCACCTGAGCGGGCGGCTGCCGGACTGGGTCAGTGCAAAAGACGTGATTCTGGAAATGCTGCGCTGCCATGATACTTGATTACCACGGACCCGGGCTCGAGTCGCTGTCGGCCATGGACCGTCACGTCATCGCGAACATGGGTGCCGAGCTCGGCGCGACGACCACCGTGTTCCCCTCGGATGCCGCCGTCCGGGACTTCTTGCGCAGCCAGCAGCGCGAGGACGACTGGCGCGAGCTCAAAGCCAATGACGGAGCCGCGTACGACCTGGAGATGATATCGATCTGTCCTCGCTCGAGCCGCTGATCGCCTGTCCGAGCAGCCCGGGCAAGGTCGTGCCGGTCAGCGAGGTCGCCGGCCGGCCGATCTGTCGGGCCTGTATCGGTTCCTCGGCGAATCCGGGCCTGCGCGACTTCGCGGTCGCCGCGCACATCGTCGACGGACGCCGCGTCCGAAGTCTCATTCGACATCAATCCGACTTCGCGGCAAATACTCGAAAATCTATTGCGTACCGGCCTGCTCGAGAAGCTGATCCGCTCGGGCGCGCGGCTGCATCAGGCGGGCTGCAACGGCTGCATCGGCATGGGGCAGGCACCAGCCAGCGGGCGCATCAGCCTGCGCACTGTGCCGCGCAACTTTCCGGGGCGCTCGAGCACGCGAGGATCAGGTCTATCTCTGCACCGAAACCGCGGCCGCCTCGACGCTGACCGGCAGGATCACCGAACAGCGCAGCTCGAAGCCGAGCCTGCTCGATCGCGTCCATATCGCCGCTTACCCCGCTATTCTCCGAAGAACGCGGGATAGACGAAGGCGAATGCGGTGGAGCTTGGGACCGTGCGCCCCTCCTCGTCGGTAAATGTCACGGTGCCGAGCTTGGCGTCCCATTGTGCGCGGATTACGCGCTCGCCGAGCCTCACCTGCTGCTCTCCTCGATCTTTGAGCTCGGTATGGACGACCTGTGCGCTCGGGCCCCCGGCCGAGTCGCGCTCGCGCTCCTCTCCCGGCTCCCACACGTAGCTGACGATGGCCTTGGGATGCACCTCGAGCGCATCCTGATTGCGGACCGGGAAGACGAGCTCGCGGTTGCGGTCGTAAGTGCCGTACGGGCTCTCGAAGTAATCCCGCCGATGGCCGGTGTCGACCGACAGCACCCGCGTCCCGGCATGACGTTCCCGCCAGGCGCCGAGGGTCGTCTTGACCACGGGCAGGCGATCCAGGCTCTGATCGACCTCTGGCCCAACGATCCCCAGGCCCCAGGGCTGGGCGAAGAGCGTCTCGGTATCCCGCGCATACATCACGAGGCAGCTCTGGTAGAGCTTGCCGGACACGCCGAAGGTTCTGTCGCCGCGCTCGAAGACGATCCCGGTGTCGCATAACGGGCAATACGTGATGGTTACGGGCACGCCGCCGACGGTGTCGTTGACGATCTCGTGCCAGTTGAGAATCCCGTACGGATAGGCGCGGGCATCGCCGTCGACCACCAGCCCGAGCACCAGCGCGTCGTCCCCGAAGGGGGTCTCGTCAGCGCGGTCGAACCTGGGCTCGTCGATGCTCGGGATGCCGTCCTTCGGAGGGCCGCCGTCGAGAAGCTGATCCAGGTCGATGCGCGTGAACTCGGCGGGGTCGATGCCCTGCGCTTCGAGGTCGCGCAGCTCCTTGTCCTGGTCATGCAGGAAGCGCGTCAGGGAGAAGTAACGAAGCTTGAGATTGTCCCAGGCCTCCTCCAGAGACGCGGCACCGGCAGTGGCCGCCACGAAGCCAACGAGGAGGATCAGCGCCAGTTTACGACGTGACATGAGGAGCCCACAGTTGAGAAATTCCCAGCCGAGCAGCAGTCACAGGCCGAGCTATGTGTTCCGTTGACCAATCAGACCCCCGGCGCCCGGCATTTATCACGGCGAATTCTCGACTTCATGCTCGAAACGCCCGCGCAAGCGGCCGAGATCGCGGAATTTCGTGACGGATCACTGCCAACGACGGAGATACGTTACGGCTCAAACGATGAAATAACCGCGCGGACGGCCCGGTCTACTTCACACCGCCAGTCCCAGGCCGAGCGGTCCACTCAGGCGCTCGAGATCGATTCCAGGATCAGTGCCGATTGAATGGGCAATCGCATCCGGCGAACCTACGGAGCGGCTCCCTCGGCGGCATTCGTCATCGATCGGGATGGTCGGATTGCGCTGGCACAGGCGTGGAATTCCGTCGAGCTTTCGCCGTCCTGGATCGAGGTGACGGCAAGTTTCGGACAGGAGGAAGTCGGGGAGAGTGAAAATGGCCGGACAGTCCCTGACTCAGCGCGCATTAGGTGTTTTGGGGCGCGCGCTCGCGCATTACATCAGCCAACCGGTTCACGGCTACGAACCCTTTGCCATCACTGATCCGGCTAAGCTTGCCGCCGTGTTGAAGCCAGCCGATGTTCTGCTGGTGGAGGGCAATCATCGCATCAGCACCGCGATCAAGTATCTTACGCAGTCGACATGGTCGCATGCAGCGATGTATGTGGGCGATTTTCAGTGCACCGAGCTCGATCGGGTCGCGGCGCCGGTATTGATCGAAGTGGATTTGAAGGGGGGCGTGATCGCGGTGCCGATTCGTAAATACGCCCGCCTCAACACACGCATCTGCCGGCCGGTGGGGCTCAGCGTCGAAGATTGCGAGCGCGTGTGCAGATATATCATCGATCGTCTGGGAAACACCTACGATCTCAGGAACATCATTGATCTTGCACGGTACCTGCTGCCGGTGCCGCCGGTACCCGTGAGATGGCGCCGGCGCATGTTGGCGCTTGGCAGCGGCGATCCGACACGCGCTATCTGTTCAACGTTGATTGCACAAGCACTCCAGTCAGTGCGCTACCCGATCTTGCCACACATCGAGCGGCATGAGGACGCCGGCATACACGCCGATTACAAGGTTCGCGAGATCCTGCACATCCGTCACTACAGTCTGTTCGCGCCACGCGATTTCGACATCTCGCCGTTTTTCCGAGTGATCAAACCCGAAGTGGAAGACGGCTTCGATTACCGCAATCTCGTCTGGGCCGATCGGCCGGATGCAGTTGACGAGGGCGATGAGCAGGCGCCCGGCAATCCGGGTTAAATCCGCGGTGCGGAGCGGGCTGCCGCGGGTCGACGGTAACTGGACAGCAGAGTCGCGTAGCGGGAGCCTGCGTCTGGCGAGGCTATGGAACGGGCCCCTCGGCTGCGTTCGTTAACGCTCGGGATGACCGGATTGCGCTGCGCCAGGCATGGGTCAGTCACTCGCTCAGCTTTCTGGCGAGCGGCTCGACCGAGGAGACATGCCAACGAAGGCCTGCGAAATCCGACAGCGGCAAAAGGTATGGCCGGCGCTTTTACGAGTCAGTGCGGGGCCACCCTCGAGCGACTCCAGGATCGGGCAATGCCCGTCGGTGCCGGCGCACAGGTTTTAGAGCAGCTGAAGCTCGCCGCGCAGGTGATTCAGCTCCTCAACGTGGTTTTGGACTTCTTCGAGCTTGGCGGCAAAACTGCCTTCTGCAAAGCTCATACAGCAGCTGGTGCCCCCGATGGTATGGGTGGCCTTGTAAACTCGAATAGTGGATGCAGTCTCAGCCACTGCTTCGACCCGCGTGCTGGCTCGCGCATGGCTGCTTGGAATCGAGCTTGCCGGAGATCAACGGCGTGGGACAAAGCTCGTGTCGCGCACGCGCCTTTCATCACCAACGGTCTCTGGCGCCCCCCAGGTACCACTCACGTGCGGTCGAATCGTTCCTGAAGAACTCGAGCAGCAAATCCGCGACCTTCGCTCTGCCCTGCATGCTCGGATGCGTTCCGTCGTCCGCAAAGTCGCTGCACATCCAGACCAGCCCGTCATTGCGGGCATTCAGCCGGCTTCAAAACGGCGGCGAGCTTGGCCGGATCAGTGATGGCAAAGGGTTCGTAGCCGTGAACCGGTTCGCTGAGGTAATGCGCGAGCGCGCGTCCCAATAGACGGAATGCACGTTCGATCAGGAACGTCCGACCATTTCCACTCCCACGACGTAGTCCAATCCGGACTTCGCCGTCACGACGGCCCGGGAAGTCGCAGGATTCGCTGAGATCTCTTCTTATTACTTTGAGAGACCTCGGCAGCGGCGGATTCATTACACCGGAAAATGATCGATGCAGGCGTTACTGCCGCGAATCCAGATAGCGTTTTCCGTTCTCCATGAGCGCCACGAAACCCCGCTCATCGCGATTTTCGATGACCGCGCAGAGACGCTGCACCGATTGCCTGAGCGCGTCGAGCGCCCTTGACCCATGCTCGTTCAGGGTCTGAATTTCGAAATAAAGATGCGGATTTTCGCCGGCCACCTGACTCGCGACCTCGAGCTGGGCGTCGAAGGTCGTGCTCGACAGCGTGGCCAGCCGCGGCGCCGCCTCGCCGCTTTCGGCCAGTGCGGTGAAAAACGCGATGTTGAGCGCGTGCGACAGGCCGAGCACGTAGGCGATGAGCCGGTCGTGATCGTCGAGGCTCATGGCGACCTGCCGCGCCATGGTCGATGCGAACAACGCTCGCACTTCCCGAGTTGCCGATTCGGCGCCTACGTCGACGAAGATGACGTGCCGCCCGGACAGAAGCTCGGTGTCGGGACCGAACATCGGGTGCAGCGAGGCGACTTTGCAGCCCGCCTCGGCCAGCGCGAGCAGACCCTGCCGCAGCGGTCCCTTCAGGGAGCCGATATCGAAGACGAGGCCCCGAGGCCGCCGTTCCGCCAACCGCGGCATGAGATCGCGGGTGACCCCGAGCGGCGTCGCGAGGACGATGATGTCGTGCGCCAGATCGGATTCGCGCCAGTCATGGATGGCGCCGGGTGGTTCCGCGGTCGCCGCCGGATCGGCGATGTCCACGCGATAGCCCTGCGAATTCAGAAAGCGCACGAACCAGCGGCCCATCTTACCCGCGCCGCCGATGACGAGCGCGCGCTTGCCGCTGCCGGTCCCTTCTTCGACGACTCTTGCCTGCTCCTGCGTGGTCAACGAGGCGCGAATCAGGATGCGAAGCAGATCTTCGGCAACCGTGCCCGAAATCTGCAGCTCGTCGGCCGCGCGGTGGGCGTCCTGCAGCATGTCCTTTTCACGGCTGAAATCGCGCGTCGGTTGGCCCGCTTCGCGCTTGAAGCGGCCGATATCCTCGACGATGCGCTGCCGCCGGGCCACGAGCCCCAGCAGTTCACGATCGACGTCGGTGAGCGCATTGCGCAGCTTGTCCAGAGCCATGGCACGCCACTTTTAACGCGCTTGACCCGCCGGCTGCAAGCTCTGCCGCGCCCGGCAAGTCATTTCAGCGGAGCCCCTGGATTGCTTTCGGCAATCAGCCGGCCGGGGCGGCAAACCAGACGCGAACTTTGACGATCAACCGCGCAGGTCCCTCGACCGAATGTCCCGGCATCGTTACCGGACGCCGCGAGCCTTCCGATTCTCGTAGCGTCTTCTCAGGAAATGGTCGACCGACAAGGCACCCGGTCCACGGAACACTAAAAACGCCAGCGCGGAAGCCCAGAGCAGATGCGTGCGCCAGGCGTCCGGATAGACGAATACCTGAATGACCAGCGTCATGAGGAGCAGTGCTGAGGCACTCAACCGGGAGGCGAACCCGACAATGAGCAGCAGCGGAAATAAGTGTTCCGCATACGTGGCGAGATGGGCTGCGAGCCGCGAAGGAATCACGGGCAGCGCATACTCGTTTTCGAACAAGAAGAAAGCGCTTTGGTTGATGCTCAGCAGCCCATCGACTTTAGTACGCCCCGACAGCCAGAATGTTGCGGCGATGAAAATGCGGGCCGGCGTAGCGATCAGCGTGTCGTACGATACGGATTCCAACCAGGCGATGATTTGGCCCACTACTGTGGCAGGGTTCCCCGTCGGTTGATCGAGCGATTTGGTGGTATTCATTGGTTCTCGCATGAACAAAAAGTGTCACCATCGGCTAGCGACAACAGATGCATCGGCAGGTCTATCCCGGGATCAATGTCCGTCCCGGCGGCCAGCGCTTCGGCAACCGAACAGCCTCGTTCGAGCGCAGCGAGCGCGGCGTGCGTGGAGCTCGAAATGCGCCGCACTTCAACGGTCGTGTGCGGGCGGACAATCAACAGGTATTCAGCACCCCCGGGGATCTGTATCCGGCCGTCGATGACGGCCGGTCGCACATTGACTTCCCAGATTCGAGAAACCGGAAACGATGACGTCATGAGGCGTGCCGAGGTATGCAGCCTGAGCTGTGCGCTCCCGTCCGACAATAGCACTGCGCACTCCGCTTTCGGCAACGGCGCGGCCTCGGGGGCATGGTACGACTCCAGGTAAAGCTGCTCCAGACGCGCGACATCGGGCAGATACGGTACCGAGCTCGCAGCTTCGAAACCACCCAGAAACTCAGGGAAACTTGCACCATATTCGAGCAGGGTCGGTGATCGCGATGGATGCGCGCGGATGTATTCCATTGCAGCGAACCGAAAGAAATCATGGCCGACCAGACGGTGCACGGCCGGATAGCTATCCCGCAGTGCCCCGATGAGTTGGGCGTAGACGTTGTTCTTGTAAATAGCCAGCCGCTTCTCAACGGGCACACGCTGTCCCCGTACTTCGACGGAAAGCACCGGGTCGACACGCGTGCCGGGCGGCGACAGCAGAAATTCCGTGAACGAACGCTGTAGATCAGGGAGCGAGCGCATATCGATTGCCCTGAATTGAATCGCGTGACGGCACTGCCGCGGCTTCATTCGCGCGCTCCGCCTCGCCGAGCAAGACCTCGATTTCCGGCACATCGGTGTCCCATTCGATCAGCGTCGGACGCCGCCCGATCCGCGAGACCGTGTCGCGGTAAAGCTGCCATACCGGATCGCACACCGGACTGCCGTGATCGTCAATCCTGATCTCTTCGCCATCGACGGTATTGATTGAATGACCGGCCAGATGAATCTCTTCGACCAGATGACTCGGGATACGCGCCAGGTATCGGGTCGCGTCTTCACCCTGATTGCACGTGCTGACGAAGACATTGTTGAGATCGAGCAGCAGACCGCAGCCGGTGCGCGCGGTGGCTTCGACGAGAAACTCGGGTTCCGCCGTGTCGGAGTAGCTGAACTCGAGATAGCGGGATGGGTTTTCGATGAGAATGCGGCGGCCCAGGACATCCTGCATTTGCTCGATGTGCTCACAGAGCGCGCGCAGGGATTCTTCAGTGTAGGGGATCGGCAGTAGATCGTGCAACGCATAGCCGTCATGACTCGACCAGGCCACGTGCTCGGAAACCAGTGTCGGATCATAGCGGTCGACGAGCTCACGCCAGCGCGCGAGGTGGCTGCGATTCAGCGGGCCGGCGCCACCGAGCGACATACCCACGCCGTGGAAGGACAGCGGATAGGACTCGGCCAGTGCAGCGAGATACCGATGTGGCGACCCGCCGGCGCCCATGTAGTTTTCGGTGTGGATTTCCAGGAAGCCGAGCGGCGGTCGGTCCGTGAGCAGGGCACGGTAGTGAGCCGGCTTGAGCCCGATGCCGGCAGCAGCCGACATCGGACTCGAGCCGGAGGGAGAGCGCCGTTCGATGCTATCCGCTCCCACGGTTGGAACCGATCAGCTCTTTGGAACCTGGCTGTCCGACGGTTTGAGTGAGCCCCCGCCGTGCGGCGTATCGATGTCGCTGCACGTACCCGCAGGCACGTATTTCCAGGCGTTCGACTGGTAATCGATCGTCGATGAGCCAGCGCAGGTCGTGCCGGGGCCGGCTGCGCAGTCATTTTTGCCGCCAAGTGCGACACCGTAGCACTTTTCCATCTTTTCTTTATTCTGATCTTGCGCGGCAGCCGTGCTGGCGGTCGTTGCGGCGACCATACCGAGAGCGGCAGCGACGCCGCTGGCGATCAGGCTGGATCGTAATGATGAATTGTTTCGCATCGTAAATCTCCTCAGTGTTGTAAAACGAGCATAGTGCACCGACAAGTAGACCGGCATCCGTTCCAGATTATTACACGCCACAGTGCGGAACCCTCGGCCTGAAACGGGCAGTTCGGCGAGCGCGAACCGACGTCGAATGACGAAGCGCGCTTGACGCGGCCGAAGACGCTCGAAGGTTTCGACGTCGCCTTCCGGCCTCATTGAGCTTCTCATGATCTTTTGTTCTGATATTGCGTTACATTCTGGTTGTATCGTATGTCAGTGTCAGAATACCGGGTAGTGACATGGCTGCAGTGCACTTGAGCAGTTTGCGTAACGAGCGCCGTCCGCAACGTGATTCAAAGCGCACCAGAACGGCCCTTCTGAAGGCGGCGGAGAAAGGGTTTCGAAGATCACTGAGCTGAAAAGCCGTTAATCGTCCAGGTAGCCCGACATGCACTCATTCGAGCAGCTCCAGCAACACGTCGCGAATCTCATCGGGGTTGACCCATGCCTGGGTCAGCGCAATAAGCCCGTGCTGATTTATGACAAACGCAGCCGACGGGGCCGTTCCGTAGGCTCGCCAGACGCGATCGTCCATCCCGTCCACCACAACTCTGGTATCGATCTCGAGCGCCTGCGTCGACCGTTCCGCCTGGGCCAGGCGTTCCGCCATGCTCACATGCCGGGGCACATCC
>JACDCP010000156.1 GCA_013817465.1 Gammaproteobacteria bacterium
ACCGAAACCAGGTGGCCTTCGCGAACATAGCCCAGCCGGTGAAGAATTTCGGCCATGCGCAGCGCCACCGTAGTCTTGCCGGTCCCGGGCTTACCGGTGAAACTCATGTGCAGCGTCGGTGAAACCGAGGACAGATTGAGCTTTCTGCGCACCCGATCCACGAGCAGCAGCGCGGCAGTCTCGCGAATCCGTGTCTTGACGGGCTTGAGGCCGATCAGCTCGCGGTCGAGCTTGTCCAGGACTTCCTGGATATTCGACGCGCGGAACTCGGCGTCGAGGTCCACCGGCGTATCGTTCGGAAAGACAATCGGCGGAGACTCCTCGTTCTGGCTCATGGCGTTGTTCGCAGCTTGATCAGTAACGTTCGTTTTCCGGCTTGTCCGTGGCGTAGGAATGCACGGTGTAGTGAATCTGGCGCCCTTCCGCTTCCTGTCGCGAAAGGCCGAACCCGGGTTCTGTCCCGGGGCGATTGACGATGAACGACATGGCCGGGCTTTCGCCGCCGCGCGTCGCGTTGAACGCCATTACGCGAATGTAGTGATTGGGAAAGGTCTTGCGGCAGTTATTGATCTCCATCAGGATTCCGGCCGGGTCCTTCAAGTCGAACATCGGATTACCGAACATTTCCCAGTAAGTATTGCGCGGGTGCGGGTCGTCGGTGTACTCGACGCCGATTGCCCAGCCGTGCTGCAGCGCCCATTTGATCTGCGCACTGATCTGCGCATCGGTCAGGTCGGGCAGAAAGGAAAACTGACCTTGCGTCAGACGATTTCCGGGATTGGTCATCATGATCGTATTTCCTGCGGACGTTAAGCGCTGGCCGTGGCGGTCGGCACGAAGTCGGGGGTATCGGTGGAGTCGTAGTTGAAGCTGACGTCCTTCCAGGTATCCAGCGCGGCCTTGAGCGGGCTGCAGGTTCTGGCGGCTTTTTCCAGAATCTGCGGGCCTTCCTGCAGGTAATCGCGACCCTCGTTGCGCGCCAGGACCATGGCCTCGAGCGCCACGCGGTTGGCAGTCGCGCCGGCCTGAATACCTTGCGGGTGGCCGATGGTGCCGCCGCCGAACTGAAGCACCACGTCTTCGCCGAGGTAATGCAGGAGCTGATGCATCTGACCGGCGTGTATGCCGCCCGAGGCGACCGGCATTACCTTGTTGAGTGACGCCCAGTCCTGCTCGAAGAACAGGCCATGCTCCAGGCTCATCGGCGTGCGCGTCTCGCGCAGCGTGTCGTAGAAGCCCTTGATCATGAGCGGATCGCCTTCGAGCTTGCCGACCACGGTGCCGGCATGGAGGTGGTCCACGCCCGCCATGCGCATCCACTTGCAGATCACGCGAAAGTTCATGCCGTGATTCTTCTGCCGCGAATAGGTCGAGTTACCGGCGCGGTGCAGGTGCAGGATCATGCTGTTTTTGCGCGCCCACCTGGCCATCGACTGAATGGCAGTGTAGCCGATCACGAGATCGATCATGACGATTATCGAGCCGAGCGCCCTGGCAAACTCAGCGCGTTCGTACATCTCTTCCATGGTACCGGCGGTGACGTTGAGATAGTGCCCTTTGACCTCGCCAGTGGCGGCCGAGGCCTTGTTGACCGCCTCCATGCAGTAGAGAAAGCGGTCGCGCCAGTGCATGAACGGTTGCGAGTTGATGTTCTCGTCGTCCTTCACGAAGTCGAGACCGCCCTTCAGTGCTTCGTACACCACACGCCCGTAGTTGCGGCCCGAGAGACCCAGCTTCGGCTTGGTGGTGGCGCCGAGCAGCGGGCGGCCGAATTTGTCGAGACGCTCGCGCTCGACCACGATGCCCGTTGCCGGTCCCTGGAAGGTCTTGAGGTAGGCGACCGGAAGGCGCATGTCTTCCAGGCGCAGCGCCTTGACAGCCTTGAAGCCGAACACGTTGCCGATGATCGAGGCCGTCAGGTTGGCGATCGAGCCTTCCTCGAAAAGATCGAGGTCGTAGGCGATGTAGGCGAAATACTGAGCCTCGTTCTCGGTGCCCTCGCCGGTGTTCGGAACCGGATCGACACGGTATGCCTTGGCACGATACAGCTCGCACGCAGTCAGACGATCGGTCCAGACCACGGTCCAGGTGGCCGTGGAGGATTCGCCGGCGACCGCCGCCGCGGCTTCGACAGGGTCCACGCCGGGCTGCGGGGTAATGCGAAACAACGCCAGTATGTCGGTGTCTTTGGGTTCGTAATCAGGCTCCCAGTAGCCCATTTTGGCATAGGGCATGACGCCCGCTTTATAGCGCTCCTTGCCCTCTTTGACTGTTCCGCCTGTTGCTGCCTTGCTCATAAGTAATCCGCCGGAGTCGATGCTTGAGGTGGCGCTATGTTGGCGCATTTTATATATAAATAATAGTTACACTTTCTGATATATATAATAATCTATGACTTATGATCAGATCGAGCGGAGGCCAGGTCTTGAATATCACTTTTCGTCAGCTCCAGGTTTTCGCCACGGTGGCGCGGCAACTGAGCTTCACGCGCGCCGCGGCGGAGCTGTTTCTGACCCAACCGGCAGTATCCATGCAGGTCAAGCAGCTCGAGACGAAACTCGGGTTGCCCTTGCTCGAACAATTGGGCAAGCGCATTTTTCTCACCGAGGCGGGTAACGAAGTTTCCAATTATGCGCGCGCGATCACCCAGCAACTCGACGAGATGGATGCTGTGTTGAACCGGATGAAAGGCGTCGGCGGCGGCAAGTTAAAGATCTCGGTAGCCACCACTGCAAATTATTTCATCCCCAGCCTGCTTGGTACATTCTTGCAACGGTATGCCGACATCACTGTCAGTCTGGACGTAACCAATCGTGAAAGCCTGCTGCGCCAATTGAATGAGAATGCGGTCGACCTGGTGGTGATGGGACAACCGCCGCCGGAAATGGATCTCGATGCCGGCCTGTTCATGGACAATCCATTGGTCATCGTAGCGCCGCCCGATCATCCATTGGCAAAACAAAAGAGAATTCCATTGAAGCGGCTGCAGAACGAAATCTTTCTTGTGCGTGAGCCGGGCTCCGGCACACGCGTTGCCATGGAACGGTTTTTCTCCGAGCGTCAGATCCGCATCATGACCGGCATGGAAGTGGGCAGCAATGAAGCCATCAAACAAAGCGTCCAGGCCGGCCTCGGGCTGGGCTTGCTTTCGCAGGTGACGCTTGAGCAGGAACTCAGTCTGAAGCGTCTGATTGTTCTGGACGTCGCGGAGTTTCCTATCCTGCGTCACTGGTATGTGGTGCATCGGAAGGGCAAACGGTTGCCGTTATCGGCACAGGCATTCAAAAAATTCTTATTGGCAGAAGGCAACAATACTATAGGTCGCAGCAGCAGGAACAAGCGCAAGGAACCGACGAACTGATATCAGCGCTGCGCCAGATGCCCGTCCAGGAATGCCCGCAAACCGTCGGTATAAAGATGCCCAGGAATACTATCCCGCCCTCAAGGCCCACCTGGCGGTACAGGGTGCGGCCTTGCCGGGGTATGTCGAGCAGGAGTTCGAAGACTACCTCAAGTGCGGTCGTCTCGAGCACGGTTTCCTGCGGGTGCGCTGCGACACCTGCCATGCCGAGCACCTGGTGGCGTTCAGTTGCAAACGGCGAGGTTTCTGCCCGAGTTGTGGCGCTCGGCGCATGGCCGAGAGCGCGGCGCTGCTGGTCGATGAGGTCTTCCCCGAGCAGCCGATACGCCAATGGGTGTTGAGTGTTCCATATCCTTTGCGTTTCCTGTTCGCGAGCCGGCCGGAGGTTGCTCGGCGCAAGTTTCGAATCCGCCGTAGTTCGCCGGAAGACCACGGGTACCGAGGACCGCGATGTGCATCGTTGATGCGAAGATCAGGCGCTTACGTGTGCAGAGCTGCCGTAAGTCGCGTTAGTCGGATTCCATGTCGGCAGGTTCCCGAGGCCCTTTATCACATCGGCCATGGTGCCAAGAAGCGAAGCTTTCGCGGTGAGCAAACGTTGGAGCTGCGGTCGCATGCGCCACCTCAGAAGGTGCCGCGTGAAATTTGCCCTCACGCTGGCCTCGTGGCGCCAAGTAAGCGTGGAAGAAATCTCCCACGGATGAAAGTAGATCATTCCCGGCTGCGCCAATTGCCTTTGACGACGGAATCCGCTCTCAACTAACCAATAGGGCAGAATTCGCAGGTACGCTCCGCCGGAGAACGCCAGCGGAATATGTGGATGGAGGAGCGGAACAGGAAAGATCACTAACCCCGTCAGCGCATGCTGTACTGGGTTAGTGGGCGCCCGTGGCCATCCGTATCGGTCGTTAAGTCCTGGATAGATGGATGAGTCGTACTCAAAACCGTGCGCAGCCAAGACATCCAAACACCACCGCGTATGTGGCACGATTGAGAAAAATGGCGCTCTAAAACCCGGGTTGGAGCCCGGGTCCCGGGCAGCTGTACTCATTTGTCGAACGAGGGGCATCGAGATCGACAAGTTCAACGTTCACTCTCGGAATTTCTTGCAACGAACCTGGTGTCATTGAGGCGCTGGCTCCGGCGCCTGCGCGAACCCGCTGTGCTTCCATGCATGCCGTGGTTGAGATGTGTTCTATCCAGGGAATAGTGCGAAATAAGGTTGCGCCTCCTTAACTACCCGTGCAAAGGACGGGCGTTCTTTCAGTCGGCCAAGATACGCCGCCGCGTGCTTGTGTGTGTCGCCGAAGGGCATCACCAGGTTTGCGTAAAACAGTGCAGGTGCGGCGGCGCAGTCGGCCATGCTGAAAGCATCACCCATGGCCCAGGCATTTGTTTCCATGTCCTGGTCGATCATGCCTACGGCGGTCTGCAGCAGGCTCTTCGCTTGCTCGACCCCGTGTGGATCGTTTTTTCCGGCCGGGCGCAGCTTGTCGGTAACGATCTTCTGCATGGGCACATCCACGTACAGATCATAGAAGCGATCGCGCAAGCGCGATTCACGCGCGAGGTCCGCGTCGGCGGGCACGAGCTGCGTCTTGCCCGGGTAGTGCTGAGCCAGGTATTCGATGATGATGCTCGACTCGGGAATGGTCTGGTCCCTCGCTTCGTCACGCAGCACAGGAAACTTGCCTATTGGCCAGATCTTCTCGAAGGCTGCGCGTGACGTGTCGTCGCCGAGATCGACGATGTGCGGCTCGAAGGGCGTGTCGTTCTCATATGAAGCGATGAGCACTTTCCAGCAGAAGGATGCGAGAGGATGGAAATAGAGCGTGAGAGACATGCGGGAAACCTCCGCCGGCGTGGAAAATGGGGACATTCCTGATTTTCCGAGAATCGATGACTTTTCAGTTGAATAACGGCATCCGGAAAATCAGGAATGTCCCCATTTTCCGCTCGATACTCAAAGCTCGACAAACGTCTTTGCCTCGATTTCCCACTCGTCTCGCTACGATCGCCTAAGTCTGACAGCCTGTCAGGCGTCGAGGATCGGGGCGAAGCCGCCATAGATCATGCGCTGGCCGTCGAAGGGCATATTGTCCTTGTCCGGCTGCATGCGTGGGTCGGCCATCACCTTCTTCCATCCTTCGTCGCGGGCTTCTTTCGACGGCCATTCGACCCAGGAATAGACGACCTTCTCGTCGCCCGTAGCCTTCACCGCGCCCCTATAGTCGGTGACCTTGCCGTCGGGAACGTCGTCTCCCCACGCTTCGACGACGCGCGTGGCGCCATACTCCTTGAATATTGCTGCGGCCTTGCGCGCCATGTCACGGTAAGCTGCCTTGTTGCCGGCCGGAACCGGCACCAGGTAGCCATCGGCATAGCCCATCTTGCCCTCGGCACTCTCGTCGACGATGGGCGTGAAGCCGCCGAAGATCATCCGCTTGCCGTCGAACGGCATCGAAGCGCCCATCTCCTTCATGCGCGGGTCGCTCATCATCTTCTCGTTGGCCGCATCGCGCGCCGCCTTCGAGGGATATTCCATCCATCCGAAGACGACAACCTCGTCGACCTTCGCCTTTACCGCGCCCTTGAAGTCGGTGACCTTGCCGTCGGGCACGTCGTCACCCCAGGCTTCGACCACGCGGGTCGCGCCGAACTGCCTGAACAGCGGCGCGGCCTCGGCAGCATGCTTGCGATAGGCTTCCTTGTTCGCGGCGGGAACTGCGGCGACAAATCCTTCAACATAGTTCATGGCTATTCTCCTTGCTGGTTTGATGCTGATTAAACCGTTTCGGCGGATTCGTGTTTCGCGAAGGCGGCGAGCTGTGCGTCCAGCGCGCACTGAAAGGCGGGACGCGCTTCGCAGCGCGCCTGGTAGGCTGCGACATTGGGATATTCGGCGACGAGATCAGTGTGGCGCAAGATGCGCAGCACCGTCGTCATCATCAGATCGCCCGCAGTGAAGCGGTCTTCCAGATACTCCCGCCCGCCGAGCCAGTCGGATACGCGGCCAAGTCTTTGCTTCACGTTCGTTTCCGCTTCCGGCCGGCGCAGCTTCGCCCACTCTGCATCGGGGTTGAAAATGTCGATATCGATGAGCTTCGCGATCATCGGCTCGAGGCTGTTGAGCGCCGCAACGACCCACGACGTCGCCCGCGCCCGCCCGGCCGGATCGCGCGGCATCAGCCGCTCGGAGCGATCGGCAATGTGGAGCACGATCGCACCCGTCTCGAACATATGGATGTTGCCCTCGTTGTAGATCGGCACCTGGCCGAAGGGTTGTTCGCGAAGATAGTTCGCCGGGCGTTCGTTCGTCGCGTCGAGTAACCGCACGCGATAGGGGAGGCCCGCTTCCTCGAGCACCCAGCGGACGCGCAAGTCGCGCACCAGCCCCTGGGCGAAGGGAGGCACCCAGGCGAAGGCGCTGATTTCGATTTCGGCGTCGGGATCGACGGGCATTACGGTTTCTCCCGGGTTCAGGTCTTCGGGTTGTCGAGCTTGGGATACCAGTCGGATCCGCGGCCCTCGGGCGTTGCATCGAGTATGCTCCAGAGCGGCACGCGAATAGTGCTCATGATCGTTCCCTGTCTTCATATTCATCGTGGCGGCGCCACCATGCATACGGCGGCGTCTGCGGCCGTCCCTGCGGCGAATCCTCCCATTCCTCCTGCCGGCCGAGTGGCGTCAGATCGAGAAAGGTCCAGTTGCTGCCGAGCGCCTCGACGCCGCGACCGTCCGTGAAATAAGTGTGAAACACGCTGTTCCCCTCGCGGAGGAAGACGCTCAGGCCGAACGTCTCGCCTTCGTCGGTCGTGACGCCGAAGTCGGCGTTGAAGTCGCTGCCGGCGGAGGAGAACCACGGCATGGTCCAATCCATGCGCTCCTTGTAGGCTTCGATGTTCGCCAAGGGTGCGCGAGAAACCAGGACGAGGGAGGTATCCCGGGCGTGCAGGTGAGCGGGGTGGCCGAGGTTGTCGACGACCATCGAACAGCCGGGGCAGCCCGCCGACGGCCAACCGTCGACGTCGGGAGCGAACATAAAATGATAGAGGATGAGCTGGCGACGACCATCGAACAGATCGGGCAGGCTCGCCTTGCCATCCGGGCCTTCGAAAACGTAGTCCCTGTCGATCTCCACCATCGGTAGCCGGCGGCGTTCGGCGGCGAGCGCATCCCGCGCATCGGTGGCTTTCTTTTCTTTGGCGAGCAGCGCCTCGCGGGCAACCCGCCACTCATCCCGT
>JACDCP010000157.1:0-2325 GCA_013817465.1 Gammaproteobacteria bacterium
ATCATCGATTCCACTGCAAACGGCAAACCCACCGAAAGGTGGGGACGCAAAGCCACCGGTCTAAGGGCAAGGGCCTACGACAGCGGGGTTGCCAGAGCAACGCGGATTCCGCGTCGGCCGCATCGGCCATCTCCAGCAATCCCCTGCCATTGAACCGTGCGGCTGGCGCCTTGCAGGCCGGCGACGGGCAATTTCAGTCGCGGCGGATATCGGCGGGAACCGCGTGTAACGACCCGTCCTGAGAAAGGCAAACCCATCGAAAGGTGGGGACGCAAAGCTTCCGGTCTAAGGGCAAAGCCTAAGACAGCGGGGTTGCCACACTGACGCCGCACTGCTCGAAGTGCGTTCCAGGCTGCGGCGCGGGCTGCGTGCGCCCGGCGACAGTTGCAGGCCCGACCGAAGCTCCCTCTCAGGATGGCGGCGACACCGGTTCCGAATCCAGCAAAGCGACCTTCCGGTCGAGGACGGGAACCGAAGATGGCCATTCAGCGCAGGCAGTGGATTGCGGAAGGTTTCCTGATGATCGCGGCGGCTTTTGCGCTTGCCGCGTGCAATGACGATAACGAACGCGTACCGCCGGGCGATACTGCCGGTCCAAGCGATCCCGAGCCCCCACCGCCGTCGCCGCCAGGCAATGATCCACCGACGGCTGACGCGGGGCCTGATCGCACCGTCGACACAGGCAGTCTGGTAATACTCAACGGTGAGGCCTCGGACCCGGACGGCGACAGCTTGACTTATGAGTGGTCGCTGGTCACGGAACCGGGCGGCGCATCGACCCAGATCGCCGATGCCCGCAGCAGGCAAATGCGCTTCACGCCAGGTGTCGCCGGCTCCTACATCTTCGAACTCACCGTTAACGACGGAACTCTCGACAGTGCTGTCGATGCCGTCACGATCACGAGCCGGGACGAAGACAACGGTGAGCCGGGGGCGACCCTGGCGCCGTCGAAGCGCCACTACGCGCCAATCACTGTCTGGATCATCGATAACTTCCAGAACGGCAATGTGTCGAACGCCGATCTGAAGAACGCGTTCTGGCACGAAGCCCCGGACGGGGGCGCATCCCCTGTCGAGTCCGGCGGAACGCTCGTTTTTCGCTCATCCGGAGCGTCCGGCGGCGGCAGGCTGCAGACGGAAGCGAGTCATACATTCAACTTCTTCCTGCAGCCCTTGCGCTTTTCCCTCAAGGGCATCAGCTTTACCGGAGACTCCGCCGCGAGGAAGGATACCGTCTTTCAGTTTGCCCTTGCCTCCACCGAGCTATCGGGCCGGGAGGCTCCGGACGCCATAGAACTGAGCGTCTTCGGCGATAATCACCTCACACTGGCTTACAAGACCGATGCTCCCGGAAGCGACGTGCGAGCAAACACCATACTGCTCGATCAGAAGCTGGCGAGCGCTCCGGGTGATCTGCACATTACGCTCGATCAGACCAGTTATATGGTGGTGGTTTCGTCGCCGAAGGGCGAGCAGCGTTTCCGTGGCCAGCACAACATACGGATCGCCGATTGGGGCTACTTCGGACACAGTGCTGCGAGCCTGCAGACCGCAGCCCGCACGGGGGCAGCCGATCGCTCCGCAGTTTCAGTGGCGCTGGATGCCGTAGAGATAGCATCGTTGAAAATGTTCGATGCGTTCACCAATGACCTGATCGACAGCACTGGGTCCCGCAAGGAATTCTGGGCAAGCATCGGCGGCAATCCGGATCGGATCGCTGAATCCGGCGGCAACCTGACACTGAAAGGTCAAGGCAGCGCAGCTCTGAGCAGTCCGACCACCAAGGACTTCAACTTCTTCGCCCAGCGGCTCGCGTTTTCGGGCGGGCTGGATCTCAATGGCGCGAGCAACGACGCTGACGTCAAAATTGCGCGCTTCGGGCTGACCGCCGGCCGGGACAGCACGCGAGACTCGCCATCGGCGCTGGCGCTCGCCATCGACACGCGTAACGGGATCCGGTTCGGCTGGAAGACGCAAAAGCGCGGTGCGCTGGCCGAAGAAACCCATGTGCTTGCTCAGGAAACCTTGAAATTCAGGCCGACCTCTTTCGAGCTCGCAATGACCAGGACCACCTGGTCGCTCATTGTCTCCGGCGATGGAGGAAACCGGGCATTTTCCGGCACACATTCGATGAAATGGTATGAGTGGAGCCCAACGGGCAATGCATCCCTTACACTGGAAGCGGAATCGTCCTCTGAAAAGGGCCAAGATGCGATCGCTCGCTGGAGCCACCTGACAGTCCTCCGCGACCAGGAGTATTACGTAGCGCCTACCGTCCTGGGGCCGTTCAGCGACGGTGTCGAGCTCGAGGTGCCTGACCTCGAC
>JACDCP010000157.1:2335-7538 GCA_013817465.1 Gammaproteobacteria bacterium
TGGGGGTTCGTCGATGTCACGAGGCCGCCATTCAGCGCCGACGCGACCGGACAGAAAGACTCGACGAGCGCCCTGCAGCACGCGATGGATTTTGCCCGTGAGAATTATCTGGTGGCGCTCCTTCCCGCCGGCGAATATCTGGTTTCCGACACCCTCTCCTGTACGCAGTCCCTGATCAGGCGTTCGAGCATGAAGCTGCTGAACGATTCCGAGGGCCCGTGCCAGATGCAGGGGTCCAGGTTGGGGGACGCAAGGCCCAGGCTCGTTCTGGCGGCCGGCTCGCCGGGATTTTCCAACCCCGCCAAGCCGAAGCCGGTGGTGAATTTCTGGGCACGCAGTTATTACGGCAATCCGGAGGAGCATCAACCGAACATTTCGTATAACCAGATGTTCGTCAACATCGACATCGAGATCCGTCCGGGGAATAGCGGCGCGATCGGCATCAGCCATCGAGGGGCGCAGGGCTCAGGGGTGCAGGAGTCCACCATCGATGCCACTCACGGGTTCGCCGGTCTCGACGGCGGGTCCGGATCCGGGGGCAGCCATGCCGATATCACCGTTATCGGCGGCCAATACGGCCTCTATCTGCGCGGCAGTCAGCCTGCGGCGACGATCACCGGAATCACGCTGTCGGGCCAATCGAAGAGCGGCATACTCTACGGCGGCCGGCAGACGCTGTCTGCGGTCGGCGTCAGCATCACGGTGCCCGACGACGCCACAGGACCCGCCATCAGTGTGCAGGGCCACAGCGCCCAGCTCGGGCAGGTCAGCCTGGTGGACAGCGTCATACGCTTCGAGCGCTCGAGCGACCGTAACCTCGTTATCCGGACGGACAGCTCCGTCTACCTCAAGAACGTGTACGTGAAGAATGCCGGCACCATCGTCGAGACGATCGACGGGGGTCATGTGGATGGAAACGTGTACGGCTGGGCGCTGATCGACGAGTATGCCAAGGGGATCGATCCGCCGCCGTACCGGACCAGCGTAGGCACATTCCAGTACGAGGCGCCGCTCTACCTGGACGGTGTCCGCCGATCCGAGCCGCTGGTGGACAGAGGCTCCGACGGCGCTGCGCCGCCGGCCGATATCCAGAGCCGTCATCTGTGGAGCCGGAATGGCCCCGGATGGGAGTCTCCGAACGCGGCCAACGTCAGGCTCGCGCCCTATTTCGCCGAAGGTGACGGGACCGTTGACGATACTGCAGCCATACAGCGCGCCATAGATGAAAACCAGATCGTGTTTCTGCCCAAAGGTTACTTCCGGATCTCGAGGCCGCTGGTCCTCCATTCGGACACCCGGCTCATCGGCGCGGGCAGCACGCTGACAAACCTGATACCGGATCCCCGTGCTGCGGCCTTTTCCAATGCTTCGAACCCGCAGCCCCTGGTGACGACCGATAACGACCCGCGCGCGAGCACGGAGCTGGCGTTTCTCCAGCTCCGGGCCCAGGTGGACGCGCCCGGCGTATACGCACTCAACTGGCGCGCCGGACGCGACTCCATCTTCCGCGCGGTGAACATCAATCGTCTGTCGGAGTACGGACATGCATGGGTGCCGGGCAAGGACAAATCTCCGGCAAGAACCGACTTTCCACTGGTACGCATCACGGGTAACGGTGGCGGCAAATGGTACAACTTCAACCAGGGTCAGGCGGATTACATGGCGCCCGGCTATCGCCATATTCTGATCGAAGGAACGAGCCAGGAGCTGTCCTTTTACCAGTTCAACCCGGAACATGCCCAGGGGGAGGCCAATGCCGAGGTGCGTAATGCGGCCAATGTGAATTTCTACGGCGTAAAGTGTGAGTCCAATTATCCCGTCCTGTGGATACGCGATTCAGACAACATCAATCTGTACGGATACGGCGGAAATGCGGCTGCGCTCGCTGCAGGCGACACTTACCCGCAGGGCTTCCAACAGTTTGTCCCGTCGTTGTTTCGTGTGGAGCGCACAACGAATCTGCGCCTGGTCAGTCTGGTCGACGAACCGCGCGTGAACGGCGGACATCCGGTTTTCGGGCTGGGCGTGAATCCCGGTAACTGGTACATGCTGCTGGAGGCCGATCGCAGCAACAACCAGATCGCTACCGTCGTGCTGGACAGGCCGGTGCTCTACAAGCGTGTGGGCCCGTGAAGTACGAGCTGCTTACGACTGCAAAATATTCTTGGTAGTGGAGTTCACGCTGCGCCATGCTGCTCTGACGTGCCGGACTCTCTCAAGAGTCTCAGGTGCCGGGCTGCAGGGGCTTCTGGATGATGAATACCAGGTTATTGTAATCTGACTCGAGCCTCTGCAAGGACAGCACCTCGATCATCTTCAGAACGGGCGTGACGAAACCCCTGAGCCGGCCCAATCTTTTCAGATAAAAGTTGGTGCCGTACTCATGCAAGATACTCAAGTCATGCTTTTTGCAAAACTCGTACATGCCTTTCCTCGAAACGACACGATCGTAAACAGTCGGAAAAGGCCCGTGCCCTGGCTTACCCGCATCGGGCAGCCGGTAGATGTACTTCTTGTACAGCACATGCAGCCGGAACGGGACCATCCTGGTGATGAAGCCAAATACCGAGTCCCTGTCCGGGAACTTCAAAATCAGGAACCCCCCGGGCTTTAACCATCTGGAGAAATTCTCCAGCGCTCTCTCAGCGCCGTCCACATGTTCCAGCACGTACGAGCTGTACACGACATCGAACTGATTCTCGTCCAGCTCGAGGGTGCACAAATCGGCCAGTATTGCGACGTCGAGATCATCCTCCTGCTTCTTCCTGAGCTCGAGGCCGGTCTCATCGACATCGACGCCGGTCAGCTGGTAATTCATCCCCGCCAGATCGAGCGGCCATCGGTTCCCGCATCCGGCCTCCAGAATATTGACCATTTCCGCTCCAGCGAAGCAGGCTCTGATGAAGGCGGACAAGCTTGCATTCAGTTCCTCGATGGTTTCGATGTTCTGCAATTTTGCCGGTTTCGACATTTCAGGCCTCTGCGTAGTTTGACCTTCTGTGTTGGACAAGATGCAGCAGCCGCCGCAGCTGCGATGAGGCGTTGACCCTGTCTCGGTTAACTGCTGTAGCAGCCGGATACGAGGACACCGCCGCGGAAAACGATAGCACGAAGAAGTGCAGCAGGGGCCGCTTCAAGTCTCCCTTTCGGAGCTTGAAGTTGCTTGCCGGCGCATGCGTGAGATGTCCGGCATAGCCGCGGGAAAGGGAGCACGCGCCGCCTGCAGTTTTGCATAATCTGTGCCAGCCGTTTCGCCTGATGACGCCGCCGTGCACCAGTGGTGGTAAGATAGCGACTGCGACAAGAAGTCGCTTTCGGAGCACATCAGGTTATGTTAAAGGATGCGCTTCAGTACGGCAGCAGGTGGCTGCAGCCACTGACCGGGTGCCGGAATTGTGACGTACTCGTTTTAATGGGCCCGCAGGTTGCATTAGGCTGCGTATCGATGCTCCATGACTGAGGAATGTCGCTCGCGGATCGACTCCGCAGTTCGGCATGAACAGAATCCTTACGAGCCGCTGCACAAGATTGAATAAAGATGGTGGTGAGATCAATGAGGCCGGTTCTGGAACGGATGCAGGAACCTCCTCGTTCGAAACAAGTGACTCAGAAGCGGGGCGGGAACGGGCCGGATCAGTCTCGATAAAAGCTTGCTGATAAGGTTGTTGCGAAATTCAAGAAAATTGCATCCCAGAAGGTAATACGTATGACTCTCCCAGTTGCATCTTCTTCCGCAACCAAACGTACTTTTCGTTTGGCGGGGAAAATCGCATGCGCCGGCCTCTGGAGCTTCGGCCTCGTTGTTCCCGCGGCTCAGTCGCAGATACAGTTCGAGGATGTATCGGATACGACCGGCATGACGGGATTCACCGAAAGCTGGGGCGCTTCCTGGGGCGATCTCAACGGCGATAACTGGCCTGATCTGTTTATCCAGGGTCACCGCGACTTTCCGCGATTCTATCGCAACACCGGTGACGGCAGCTTCGAAGACGTTGCTTACGAACTGGATCCGGGCAACTGGATCGCAAAGCCCATGGACGACAAGCATGGGGCTTCGTGGGCGGATTTCGATAACGACGGTGACGAGGATCTGCTGATCGGCGTGAGCGCTACCGGACCCGCGCAGTTGCTGGTGAACGATGACGGCACCTTCACCGAACGCGCTCAGGACGCTGATATTTCTTCGGACTCGACCAACCGCCATTCCGTCTGGTTCGACTACAACCGCGACGGGTTTCTGGATGTCGCACAACTTTACCTGGGCGGCGCCACGTTGCGCCGGCAGGACCCGTCAGACGGGCTGGATTTCGATAATTACCATACTAGTGCGCGCTTCAGTTGTCCGGGACGGCTCGATTACGGACAGATGATTGACGTGAACAACGACGGCGTTCTGGAGTTCATTTGCGCCGAAACAGATACGTTTCCGCTCAGAGTGTTCAATATCGCCACTTTTCCTTTCCGGGATGTCACCGGCAGCGTCCCTTCGGCCACACTGGTCAATGACACCGCGGTGGCCGATTTCAATCGCGACTTACGCTCCGACATCGTGATGACCCGGGGGGCTGTCCGGCCGTCCGGGGCCAAGCTGGTCTCCGATACGCACATCGAAGCGTGGTTGCGCAGCAGTGACAGCTCGTCGCTGATCAAGGGCTTCAGCTTCGTGGCTCCCGGTCAGATTACGGTAGCGCTCGATCACTCGGGCATGGGTGTTCGCGAGAACTCGCGGGTGTTCGTGCTGAACACGCAGGGTCCGACGTCCGTAACGGACGGTCCGGTTACCGTCAGATACAACTCTGGCAGCGGCCGTTGGGAAGCCTCCATCGGCAACTCCAATTCGCCACAGGCGTATATCGTTGTCGACACCGTTGCGACAGTGTCCGACTTTATAGTGACCGGATTGGATAATTCCGAATCCACGGTGGAGACGCTGTATCTCGAGAACAGCGCTTCGGGAATGAGCTATGACTACGGAACCGGCTTGTTCGAGCCGGTGTCCTGTGTCAGTGCAGCGGCCGGCGACTTCGACAACGATATGGACGTCGATCTGTATCTGGTGTGCCGCACAGGGGTGGAAAACCTGGCGAACCGTCTGTACGAAAATCAGGGAGACGGCAGCTTCCTGCTGGTGTCGCAGAGCGGGGCCGAAGGCCCTGTGGGTGTCGGCGAGGCCTTCGGGGTCGGCGACAGCGTGGTCGTCGCC
>JACDCP010000158.1 GCA_013817465.1 Gammaproteobacteria bacterium
GAGGCCGCGTCATGATCGCGAGAATCTTTGCCCCGTTGACTCTGGCGCTGTGCGCCGTATCGCCAGCCGTAGCGCAGGAGAGCGGAGCGGCCGGCTCTCTCGACGAGCTGTTGCAGCGGATCGAGCAGGGCAGGGCCAGCGACCAGCAGGCGTTCCAGGAGCGCGAAGCACGGTTCAGCAACGCGCAGGCTAACCAACAGCAGTTACTCGAGGAAGCCGAGCAGCGCCGCGAAGCGGCGCAACGACGCAGCGCCGAGCTCGAGGCCCGATTCGAGGAGAACGAGGCGCGCATCGCCGAGGCTGGCGGAGCGCTCGAAACGCGGCTGGGCTCGCTGCGCGAGCTGTTCGGCGTATTGCAGCAGGTCGCGGGTGATGCGCAGGGGCTGTTCGAAAGCTCGCTGACCAGCGTCCAGTATCCGGATCGCGGAGAGTTTCTCGGCGAGCTGGCGCGCAAGATGGGTACCAGCTCGAAGCTCGCCTCCATCGAAGAGATCGAGAGGCTGTGGTTCGAGCTACAGCGCGAAATGACGGAGCAGGGCAAGGTGGTGCGCTTTCCCGCCGAGCTGATCACGGAAGATGGCCGTGAAGTGGTGCAGGATGTGATCCGCGTCGGCGTGTTTAATATCGTTTCCGACGGCAAGTATCTGCAATACACGCCCGAGACCGGCAATCTGTCGGTGATGCCGCGTCAGCCCGAGCAGTCGCGCTTCACCGACACGACAAGCGAACTGTTCGCGGCGACCGGGGACGAGGGTCTCGTGACCTTCGGCATCGATCCGACGCGCGGCCAGATCCTCGGGTTGCTGACCGAGGCGCCGAACTTCATCGAGCGCATCAAGCAGGGCGGCCTCGTAGGCTACGTCACCATGGCCCTCGGCGTGCTCGGCCTGCTGATCGCTCTCGAGCGCCTGGTGGTTCTCGGCATCGCGAGCCGCAAGGTCACTTCGCAGTTCGAGCGCGACGAAGCAAGCGAAGACAACCCGCTCGGCAGGGTGCTCAAGGTCGGCGAGCAGAACCGCCATGTCGATACGGAAACGCTCGAGCTCAAGCTCGGCGAGGCGATCATGCAGGAAACCCCGGCGCTCAATCGGTCGATTCTGTTCATCAAGGTCATCTCGGTGGTCGCGCCGCTGCTCGGCCTGCTCGGTACGGTGACGGGCATGATCGTCACGTTCCAGGCCATCACCTTGTTCGGCACCGGCGATCCGAAGCTCATGGCCGGCGGCATCTCGCAGGCGCTCGTCACTACCGTGCAGGGACTCGTGGTCGCCATTCCGATGGTGCTGCTGCACACGCTGGTCAGCGGCCGCAGCCGGCGCATCGTGCACGTCTTGCAGGAGCAGGCTGCGGGCATCGTTGCAGAGCGCTCGGAGCGCGAGCGCGCGGCCGCGCGTGTGCCGCGGCGCGCGGACAAGGCAGCATGATGCCGAGTACAGGCTGAGCCGTGCAGGCGCTGTTCGAAGGCTATATCGCCATCCGCGACTTCATGGAACTCGGCGGCCCCGTGCTGTCGATCATCGCCGTGGTGATCCTGCTGATGTGGGTGCAGATCGTCGAGCGCGCCGTGTTTTTCGGCACCAGCCGCAAGATGCGAATTGCGGAAGCACAAGCCGCTTGGGAAGCTCGCCGCGAGCGGCGGTCGTGGCAGGCTCACCGGATCCGCGAAGCGCTGATTTCCCGCTTCGCTCTCAGTGCGCACGCGGGCATCCCGATGATCAAGACCCTTGTCGCGCTCTGTCCGCTGCTCGGCCTGCTCGGCACTGTGACCGGCATGGTCGCCGTGTTCGATGCCATGGCGGATGCGGGAACGGGCAACGCGCGGTCGATGGCGGCCGGTGTCTCGCAGGCCACGATCCCGACGATGGCCGGCATGGTCGGTGCGCTGTCTGGTGTATTCGCCGGCATCCTGCTGTCGCGCAAAGCCAACCGTTACGTGGACGGCCTGCAGGACAGCCTGACCATGGATCACTGAACGTGGCGCCGCGCGTCCGACCCCTTCACCCAAGCCCTCTCCCTGCCGGCGGCGAGAGGGAGAACTGCTGAGACAGGTCAACCCTATGCGCCAACCCTTCCGTACCCTCGCCCGGGATGAGGACGAAGACGAGATCAACCTCACGCCGATGCTCGACGTGGTGTTCATCATGCTTATTTTCTTCATCGTCACGGCATCATTCGTCAAAGAAGCCGGTATCGACGTCAACAAGCCTGCTGCACAGACATCGGTGGTCGAGGAAAAGGCCAACATTCTCATCGCGATCAGCGCCGCGAACGAGATCTGGATCGACCAGCGGCAGGTCGACCCCCGGGCGGTCCGCGCCAATATCGAGCGGCTGCACGCGGAGAACCCCCAGGGCACGGTAGTGATCCAGGCGGACAAGGAGTCGCAGACCGAAACACTCATCGACGTCATGGACTCGGCCCGCCTGGCTGGGGTATTCGATGTAGCCATCGCCGCGCCCAGGACTGCGGAGTAATCGCGCATGGGCCACCTGGCCGCCAGATACGCCGTGGCCTTTCCTGTCGGCCTGCTAGTTACCTTCGCGCTGATGTTCACGATGCAGAACCTGGTCGCAATGGGCAACCAGGAGCTCGACGAGTCGGGAGTCCGGCACTTCGTCGACTTCGTACAAGTCGATCGCGAGGAAATCGTCGCGCGCAAGGAACGCAAGCCGGAGAAGCCGCCTGAGCCCGAGGCGCCGCCTCCCGACGCGCCTCCGCCGCGCATGGACTCCATCGATCCGGCCAGCGAGACCATCAATATCGCCGCGACGCCTGTCGAGGCCGACATAAACATCGGAGGCATCGGCCTCGGCGCAAGTGACGGTGACTACCTGCCGGTCGTCAAGGTTGCACCGATCTACCCGCGGCGGGCGCTCGCGCGCGGCATTGAAGGCTACGTCGTCGTCGAATTCACGGTGACGAAGTCCGGCACCGTACGCGATGTATCGGTCGTCGAGGCGGAGCCCGCCGACATCTTCGACGAAGCTGCCGTTGAAGCGGCGCTCAAGTTCAAGTACAAGCCGCGCGTCGTGGACGGTCAGCCGATCGAGGTCGCGGGTGTGCGCAACCAGATTACCTTCCAGATGGAGCAGCGAGGATCGACGTGAGGACGACCCTTCGAATTGCGCTGACCAGTGCGTGGTTTGCGCTCGCGTTGATGTCGAGCGGACCGGCGCAGGCACAGGATGAGCAACAGGCCGAGCGCGAGACGCGCAAGACGCCCGCGATGCGTCAGAACGTCTACGCGGAGCTCAGTGAGGCGCAGAAAGCAGCCGATGCGAACGATTTCGCCGGGGCGATCCGCATCCTCGACGAGTTGCGTGACCGCGACAGGCTCAACAGCTACGAGTTGGCCCAGCTCTGGAACTTCTATGGCTTCATTCATTACAGCAACGACGATCTGGCGCGCAGCATCGAGGCCTACGAGAACATGCTTGCGCAGCCCGACCTGGCGGAGGCGATGCAGACCGACACGCTGTACACGCTCGCGCAGTTGAGCTTTACGACCGATCAATACGCAAAGGCTGTCGATTACCTCGAGCGCTGGTTCGCTGCGTCGAACGATCCGGGCCCCGAGCCTTACATCCTGCTCGGCCAGGCTTATTACCAGATGGAGCGCTTCGAGGATGCCATCGCGCCCGTCGAGACGGCGATACGCATCGCGGGCGAACAGGGCAAGCCCGTGCAGGAGACCTGGTATCTATTGCTGCGCGCATTTTATTTCGAGCTCGATAACTTTCCGAAGGTCGTCGCAGTGCTCGAGGCCCTCGTGCGACATCATCCGAAAAAGGAGTATTGGGTGCAGCTCGCGGCCATGTACGGCGAAACGGGGCAGGAACAGAAGCAGCTTGTAGCGTATGAGATCGCTCATGTGCAGGGCTTCCTGACCGAAGGCGATGAGCTGGTGTTGCTCGCGCAGCTCTACCTCCAGCAGGACGTCCCTTTCAAGGCGGCCAGCGTTCTCGATCAGGGCATGAAGAGCGCTACCGTCGAGAAAACGGCGGCCAACTACAGATTGCTGTCGCAGGCGTGGACGCTGGCCCAGGAAGACGAAAAGGCCATTCCAGCGCTCATGCAGGCCGCACGCCTGTCCGACGATGGCGAGCTCGACGCGCGCCTCGCGCAGACCTACATGAACCTGGACCAATGGGACAAGGCAGCAGAAGCGGCTCGGGCGGCACTCGAGAAAGGCGTGGAAGGCGAGGCCGGCGTGCAGCTCATGCTCGGCATGTCGCTGTTCAATCTCGAGCGTTTCGAGCAGGCGAAATCGACATTCCGGCTGGCGCAGAACGATTCTCGCAGCGGAACTACGGCACGACAGTGGATCGAGCACATCGACCAGGAGCAACAGCGCCTGGAACAGCTCGAACGCGCCGCGCCCTGAACGTCCCATGCGGTGGGGTTTAACCGGGCGGTCACACCACTGTCACGAATTCTCAACACCGGCTTTCTAAGCTTTGTCCGATTCCCAGGGGTGCATTGGCTCATGACACATTCGAAAGAAACCGGCCTGGCGCTGATCGTTTTCGGCCTGCTGGCATTCACCGGCGTGCAGGCTCAGTCGCCGGATGAGGCCGATCCGTCCGAGGCCGGCTTGCTGCAGGGAAGCGTGACCGCGGAGGGAACCGGCGCGCCGGTGGCGGGTGTTCTGGTCACAGTCTCGGGTGGAGAGGAGGAACGGTTCGCGCGCACCGACGCCCAGGGCGAATTCGAAGTCGAGCTCGACGCGGGCGATTATCGGATACTGCTTTCGCATCCGCAGTACGGCGAACGCGATGCGGGCGATATCAGTATTGCCGGCGGCGTATCCCAGCGAGCCGAATTCGAGATCAGCGCCGAGCCGCAGCAGGCGGCGGACGACCGCCCGATCGAGGAAGTTCTCGTGACCGGCACTTATGTCGAGGGCGGCGCCGATCGCGAGCGCTACTCGGCTTCCGTGCTGGACGTCATCAGCCAGGAAGATTTCAAGGTGACCGGCGACAGCAGCGCCATTGACGCCTTGCGCCGGGTCACGGGTTTGACGATCGTCAACGATCAGTTCGTCTACGTGCGCGGCCTCGGCGAGCGTTATTCCAATACGACGCTGAACGGCGCCACGCTGCCGAGCCCTGATCCGACGCGCCGCGTCGTGCCGCTCGATCTGTTCCCGACCGGCGTGCTCGAATCGGTCGATATCCAGAAGACTTACAGCCCCGAACTGCCGGGCGATTTTTCGGGCGGCCTCGTGCAACTTCAGACGCGCGAAATCGCCAATCAGCCGAGCTTCACGTTCTCCGCTTCGGTCGAGGGAAACACCCAGAGCACCGGCGAGGACGCGCTCGTGTTCCAGCCCGGCGAGCGCGACTGGTCCGGCTTCGACAGCGGCGTACGCAATCTGCCGGGGACGCTCGATGCACTGTCGCAGGGCGGCACCGTGCCGCTCAGCTCGCTGACCCCGGAGCAGCGCGAACAGGCCGGCGAATCGCTGGTCCGCGTGTATGACAGCGAAATCGTGGAAAACCCGGCGAACTTCAGCCTCGATCTCAACTGGTCGGACCGTATCGACGCGGGCGCAGGCGGCGTGGGCTTCCTGATCGGCGCGCGTTACGAGAACGACTGGGCGTTTCGCGAGGAGGTGCGCCGCACTTCCGGTCTCGACGGTCAGGGCGGGCTCAACGTGCTCGACGACGGCGTGCAGAGACGCAATGTCAATACCGTGAATCTGGCCTCGCTGGTCGGCCTGGACTGGGAAATGAGCGATTCTCATACACTGCGCAACACGACCTTCCTCACGCGCAGTACCGACAACACGACGCTGCGCACGTTTGCGTTGCTCAACGAGAATGACATCGATGTCGCCGACACTACTTTCGAATGGGTCGAGCGCGAGCTGTTCACCCAGCAGTTCAGCGGCGACCACTACTTCGCCGGTGCCGGTGAGCTCGAGCTCGACTGGAATCTCACTTATGCGCGGGCCGATCGCGAGGAGCCCGATACGCGGTTCTACCGTTACGAGCAGCGCGACGACGGCTTGTACGTGTTCTCCGACACGGGCCAATCGAACGAGCGCAGCTTCGAGGATCTGAGCGACAAGGCCCTGAGCGGCGGCGTCGATGCGAGCCTGCCGCTCGAGCTGTCACCGGCCGTCACCATGACGCTCAAATCCGGCCTGTATTACGCCGACAAAACTCGCGACTCCTCGTTCCGGCGCTTCCGTTTCCTGAGTGATTTCTCGCAGAACGACTTGCGCGACGTGCTCGGCGGCACGCCGGACATGATTTTCGCCGACGAGAACATCGCCCCCGGCCTCTGGGAGCTTCGAGAAACGACCCAGCCGACCGATAACTACGAGGCTGAAGAACAGATCGGCGCCGTGTATGCGACGGCCGATACCGAGCTCGGCAAGTCCTTCCGCGTCGCTGCCGGCGCCCGCTACGAAGACTCCGAGCAGGTCGTGCGGACATTTTCCCTGACCAACCCGGGGCAGGGCGTCGGCACGGTGCTCGACGAGAGCGAGGTGCTGCCGGCCATCAATGGCACCTGGATCCTGAACGACGCCATGCAGTTCCGGGTCGGCGCCAGCCGCACGTTGAACCGGCCCGATCTCAAGGAGCTGTCCGAAGCGCCATACATCGATCCGGAAGAGCGTTACGTCGTGATCGGCAATCCGAACCTCGAGATCGCCACGATCAACAACTACGATTTCCGCTATGAATGGTACTGGTCCACCGTCGACAGCTTGCAGGTCGCGCTGTTCTACAAAGAATTCGACCAGCCCATCGAACGCGTCATCCGTCTCGGCGCCGGCGGCATCCGCAGTTTCGCCAACGCGGAGTCGGCGGAGAGCCGCGGCGTCGAAGTCTCGGTGCGCAATTCGCTCGGCGTCGTCAACGACTCGCTGGAGAATTTTTACCTCAAGTTCAACGGCGCGCTGATCGACTCCGAAGTCGACATCGGTCAGGCCGGCGCGCAGCAGACGACGAATAACCGGGAGCTGCAGGGCCAGTCGCCCTGGGTCGTCAACTTCCAGTTCGGCTACGACAACCCGTTCCGCGACATCCAGGCGACGCTTGCCTACAACATCTTCGGCGAGCGCATCACCGACGTCGGTACCCAGGGACTGCCGGATGCCTACGAGCAGCCCGCCGGCACGCTCGACCTCATCTATCGCCACGGATTCGACCTGTTCGGCCAGTCGCCGCGGGTCAAGGCTGAAGCCCGCAACCTGCTCGACCCGGAATACGAGGTCGAGCGCGGCGGACTCATCGAGCGCATGTACGAGCGAGGCGTCGTCTACGAAGTCGGCTTCGACTGGATTCTGGACTAGAGCTGGCGGGACAGGCGCGTTGGGACAGTTTCAGATTTCATCGGCATTCAACCACGGGAACTTATTCATGGATCTTCACAAGAAACTTTTTGCCGCCATGCTGGCCGCGCTGCTTGCCGGCGCCGCAGGGTGCGACTCGGACGGCAGCAACGACGTGATTCCCGCCGCGGGCGGTGGTGGCGGTGGTACGC
>JACDCP010000328.1 GCA_013817465.1 Gammaproteobacteria bacterium
GGCCACACCGGCGCCGATGACCAGCACTTTGGCCGGGCGGATCGTTCCGGCCGCGGTGGTCAGCATGGGAAAGAATTTGTCGAGGGTGCCCGCGGCGATGAGCGCCGCCTTGTAGCCGCCCACTGCCGCCTGCGAGGACAGCGCGTCCATCGACTGCGCGCGCGAGATCCGCGGCACGAGCTCCATGGCAAAAGCGGTGATGCGGCAGTCGCGCAAGGCGCGCACACGCTCATCGTCGCCGTGTGGCTGCATGAAGCCGATGACGGTCGCGCCTTCCTTCAATGCGCCGATCTCGTCGATGCCGGGCGGCTGCACTTTGAGCAGCACGTCCGCGCGAGCCAGGACCTCGGCTGCTGCGAGCCCGGTGGTGGCGTCGGCGAATCCCGAATCCGGGATGCCTGCCGCGTTGCCAGCCGACTTCTCCAACGCGACTTCGGCGCCGAGTGCCTTCAGTTTGGTGACGATATCGGGCACGATGGCGACGCGGTGCTCGCCGGCCAGGCGTTCGCGCAGCACGCCTATGCGCAGGGACATGACGGACTCCAGATAGCGTGAATTTTTCTTCTGCGGTTCGTCCGCTCTCCGGACAAAATCGCGCGTCGAGTTTACACAAAATCGGGCGGCGGCCAGTCATTCCAGCCGCGGATTTGCATTTTCCGGAACATTCTGGAATAAAGCGGATCAGTCTGGAGGCGGTTCGGGGCCTGCTCCGACCGGATTTTCAAGGTTTCGAGTGAGCGATCTAGCACAACAAGTGTTGAGGACGGACGTATCCGGGATGCCGCTCGAGTGGGTGGATTACCGTGAGGCCGTGCGTCTCTATCATACCGAGCAGGTTGCATACGCCTGCGGCAGCCACATTTACAGCCTGCACGGCGGCTTCAACGCACGCTCAGGGTTACGCAGCATCATCGACGTGAGCTCGATCATCGCCACGCAGGGCTCGGGCTATGGCGCGGGGCGCATGCAGGGCTACACACCGCCGCTCAATAACCACACGCTGTTCAAGCGGGACGCCTGGCTTTGCCTGTATTGCGGCGAGCACTTCCTCGCCAGTCAGCTTTCCCGCGACCACGTCACGCCGTTGAGCCAGGGGGGCACCGATAGCTGGAACAATGTGGTGAGCGCCTGCCGGCGCTGCAACAATCACAAGGCCGGGCACACGCCCGAGCAGGCCGGCATGCAGCTTCTGGCCGTGCCGTTCACCCCCACTTATCCCGAATACATTTATCTCAAGGGCCGGCGGGTGCTGGCTGACCAGATGGAGTATCTGCTCGCGCACTTTCCGCGCACCAGCCCGTTGCACGCGCGCCTGCGGCTCGGTCTCCGTTCGCAACAGTGATGCTTCCCGCCGCGAGGCCCGCCCGAGAAGCCGTTTATCTCGTGGACGCAAGCGTCTACATATTCCGCGCCTGGTTTTCGATTCCGGACTTCATGACCGACGGTACGGGGCGGCCGGTCAACGCTCTTTACGGTTATGCGCGTTTTATCGGCGATCTCCTCGAGCGCGCCCGGCCGGCGCGCATTGCGGTTGCGTTCGATGCCAGTCTGGCGCGCTGCCACCGCAACGAGATCTATCCGGCCTATAAAGCCAATCGGGAACCGGCTCCGCCCGAGCTCGAGCGTCAGTTTGCGCTTTGCCGCGAGCTGACCCGGGCGCTCGGCATTGTCGAGCTCGCCGACGAGCGCTACGAGGCAGACGACATTATCGGTACCTTGCTGGCGCTCGAGCGCGCGGCGGGTCGTTGCGGTGTGATCGTCAGCCGCGACAAGGATCTTGCCCAGCTCCTCGCCGACGGCGACGAATATTGGGACTATGCGCGCGACCGGCGTTATGGTCACGCCGACATTGCCGGCGTGTTCGGCGTCTGCGCAGCGCAGATCGCCGATTTCCTCGCGCTCGCCGGCGACAGCGTCGACAACATCCCCGGTGTGCCGGGTGTCGGCCGGAAGACGGCAGCCGTGCTGCTCGCCCGCTTCGGATCGCTGGACGTCCTGTATGCAAATCTCGCGGAAGTTGCAGCCCTGCCGCTGCGCGGTGCCGCCGGGGTGGCCAGGCGGCTCGAGAGGCACCGTGAGGCGGCAATGCTCGCCCGCCGCCTGACGGGCATCGTCTGCGACGCGCCGCTCGCCTTTGAACGTGCCGGCCTCACGCGTGGCGCGCCCGATCTGGATTCACTCGAACGATTGTACGATGGCGCGGCGTTCGGTTCCGCGTTGCGCTTTCAGGCGCGCCGCATTGCGGAGACGTATTGCGGATTCGACGCTCTACCGTACCCCGTCGTACCCGCACGGGA
>JACDCP010000159.1 GCA_013817465.1 Gammaproteobacteria bacterium
ACAGGCTGCTGGCAATTGATCGCGTATATCCAAAAGAGTCTGGATTGGAACGCGTCGGTAGATACGATCTGCGATCCCTGATTGTTCCGCAAGCCGGTTGCAGCTACCATGTAGCTACACTCTTACTGTGAAAAATCCTGATGGCCAAGGAAACCGTCGTGCGCGCTCGCGTGGAGCCCGCACTCAAGGAAAACGCCGAACGCGTGCTCAAACAATTGGGCTTGAGCACCTCTCAGGCCATCACGCTGTTCCTGAAACAGGTCGAGCTGCGCAAGGGGTTGCCTTTTCCTGTAGAAATCCCCTGTTCCGAAACCTCGAAGACGTTTCGTGACACCGCTAAGGACCGGAAATTGAAGCGTTTTGAGCGAGCCGACGAACTTATTGAGGACCTCGGTATCTGATGCTGACCGCGTCCGCACGCACCGCTTAAAGAATGATGTGGGGCTGACGCGCAAGAGCGAAGCAGCCCGACTGGTAGAATTCACGCATGCCATCCGCTGCACACCCTACCGAGATCAAATTGCGCAAAAGCTCTCGCGTCCTCGAAATCACCTTCGACGACGGGCAACGCTTCGAGCTGTCGTTCGAATATCTGCGCGTGTACTCGCCTTCGGCGGAAGTCCGCGGCCACGGCCCCGGTCAAGAAGTGCTGCAGATCGGCAAGGAGGCGGTCGATATCGAGCGCATCGAGCCGGTGGGTAATTACGCTGTGCGGCTCTTCTTCGACGACGGCCATAATACCGGCCTGTATACGTGGTGGTACCTTCATGAGCTGGGCTCGCAGTACGAGGAGAAGTGGCAGCATTATCTGAAGCGCCTGCACGATGCCGGGCATCATCGCCGACAGGCCGCGCTCGAAAAGGGAGGCCAATGATCGACGAGAGCAAAGACGACATGCGTCCGGCCGCCACGGACTTTGGCTATGAGCGAGTCGCGTGGAACGAGAAGGCCGAACGTGTACGCGTCGTCTTCGATTCGGTGGCTGATCGTTACGACGTGATGAACGACTTGATGTCCGGCGGCATCCACCGACTCTGGAAGCGCTTCGCGCTGACGCAGACCGGGCTGAAGCCCGGGCAGCAGGCGCTCGACGTCGCTGCCGGGACGGGCGATCTCGCGCGCGGACTTGCGCGCCAGGTTGGTATACACGGACGCGTAGTGGTCACAGACATCAATAATGCGATGTTGACGCGTGGGCGTGACCGGTTGCTGGACGCCGGAGTCGCTTCGAACGTCGTATTCGTGCAGTCCGACGCAGAGCGCCTGCCTTTTGCCGCCGATAGCTTCAATTGCATCACCATCGCCTTCGGTCTGCGCAACGTCACTGACAAGCCCGCGGCGCTGGCCGCGATGCACCGCGTGCTGAAACCGGGAGGCCAGCTCCTGGTGCTCGAGTTCTCCGCGCCGACCCTGCCAGGCCTGAACCCGGTCTATGATCTTTATTCGTTCAGATTGCTGCCGCTGATGGGCCGGATCGTGGCCGGCGACGCGGCCAGCTATCGCTATCTCGCCGAATCTATTCGCCGCCATCCTTCGCCGGCTGCGCTCCGCACCATGCTGGAGGACGCGGGCTTCGAGCGCTGCCGCTACCACAATCTGACCGGGGGCATCGTCGCCCTGCACCGCGGCTACAAGCTCTGACCGACCGCGAATAACCTTGACCGACACTTGACCTGAACGGACGGGCGACATGCGCATCGATGACACACTGTTGCGGCCGCTGGAGGCGATCCTCAATCGCCAGATTCAAGCCTCCACGCCCGCACGCGAGCAATGCCGGCGACTGGATGGCAAGGCGCTCGGAATCGAGGTCACCACTCCGCCATTCGAGATGATGATCATCGCGCAAGCCGACGGCTTGCTCGTCACCGGCAAGCGGGCCGCCGTGCCGGATGCCGTGCTCCGCGGTTCGCCGTTCGCACTTGCCTCGCTCGCCCGGCCGGATGCCGTGGATGTCATGCGCTCGGGCGCCGTGGCGGTCGACGGCGATGCGATAGTCGCTCAAGATTTTCAGCGCCTGCTCGAGCATTCGCGGCCGGATTTCGAGGAAGAACTGTCGCGCCTCGTCGGCGATATCGCCGCGCATCAGGTTGGCAACTTCGTGCGCGGCGCTTTCGACTTCGGCAGACATGCGCTTGACACGCTGCGCCTGAATACGCGCGAGTTTCTGCAGGAAGAGAGCCGTGATCTGCCGAGCGGCGAGGAGGCGGAGGTCTTTTTGAGCGAGGTCGACCGTCTCGCCGCGGATGTCGAGCGGGCCGAGGCGCGCGTGCGACGCCTGGAGAGCGCCACACGCGCCGCTGCACAGGGGAACGAGGACAGCGGGACACCGGACCCGCATGCTTAAGCCGCGGTTTTTCCTCCGCCTGCTCGAAATCAACCGCGTGCTGGCGCGGCATCATCTCGATGAAATCATCGTCGCGACCCACCTGTTCCGGCCGCTGCGATTCCTGCCGCGCCTTTGGCCCGGCAACTGGGGGCGCAAGCGCGCCCGCGAGCCGCGCGGCGCGCGCATCCGTCGCGCGCTCGAGGAGCTCGGACCCATATTCGTCAAATTTGGTCAGGCCTTGTCGACACGGCGCGACCTGCTGCCGCTGGACATCGCCGACGAGCTCGCGCTGCTTCAGGATCGCGTGCCGCCTTTTTCGGGCGAGCTTGCGCTCGCTATCGTGGAAGGCGCGTATCACCGGCCGGTGGACGAGGTCTTCGGGCGCTTCGACATGACACCCCTCGCCGCTGCGTCGATCGCGCAGGTGCACAAGGCGACGCTGCACGATGGTCACGAAGTCGTCGTCAAGGTGCTGCGCCCGGGCATGGATCGCATCATCCGCCGCGACCTCGAGATCATGTACGCACTGGCGCTGCTCGCCGAGCGGTACTGGCGGGAAGGCAGGCGGCTACACGCGGTCGCCGTGGTTCGTGAATACGAGCGCACCATCCTCGATGAGCTCGACCTCATGCGCGAGGCAGCCAATGCGGCTCAGCTCAGGCGCAACTTCGAGGACTCGCCGCTGCTCTATGTGCCCGAAGTGCACTGGGACTACTGCCGGCCGGATGCGATCGTCTTCGAGCGCATCAGCGGCATCCCGGTCAGCGACATCGCGCGCCTGCGCGAACACGGCACGGACATGCGCCAGCTCGCCGAAAACGGCGTGCAGACCTTTTTCAAGCAGGTTTTCGAGCACAACTTCTTTCACGCCGACATGCATCCAGGCAACGTGTTCGTCAATGTCACGGACCCCGCCAATCCGCAGTACATTGCCGTGGATTTCGGCATTGTCGGCACATTGAGCCAGAAGGATCAGCATTATCTGGCCGAGAATTTTCTCGCTTTCTTCAATCGCGATTATCACCGCGTCGCGAAATTGCACGTCGATTCGGGCTGGGTGCCGCCGGAGACGCGAATCGATGAGCTGGAGTCGGCGATCCGCACGGTCTGCGAGCCGATCTTCAATAAGCCTCTGAAGGACATTTCATTCGGCCAGGTGCTGTTGCGCCTCTTCCGCACTGCGCGACGTTTCAACATGGAAGTGCAGCCCCAGCTCGTGCTGCTGCAGAAGACGCTGCTCAATATCGAAGGGCTCGGCCGCGAGCTGTACCCGGATCTCGATCTCTGGGCAACCGCGCAGCCGATTCTGGAGCGCTGGGTGCGCCAGCGGGTCGGCGGGCTCGCTGTGCTGCATCGGCTGCGCGAGGAGTGGCCCGACCTGAGCGGCTCATTGCAGGAGCTGCCCGGAATCGTGCAGAGTCTGGTGCGCCAGGCCGCAGAGGGCAGCCTGCGCGTCGAGATCGCGACTCCGGCTGTCGACAAGCTGCACGAAGATCTTCTCGACGTCGTGCGCCAGCGTTTCGGCGCCATTGCGGGCGGCTCGATCGTTATCGCCGGAGCCCTGCTCGTGAGCTTCGACGTGGAGCCGATCTGGCTTGGCTGGACGCTCGGCGGTACCGGCCTCGCCTACCTGCTGATCGCCCGCGCGCGGCGATAGATCCGGCGAGGATTCGTCGGCGGCCGGCAATGCTTCGCTTACGCCGGACTGCGATGTAGACAGTCGAGCTTCATACTATGTAGATCTGATTCAGCGCGCAGCGCGTTTCCGGCGCCTTAACGTGTCGTGACGCGCATGTCAGCTCCGCACGAGCGCGAGGCGCACGCCGAACGCGATGAGCACGGTGCCACACAATTCGTCCAGCGTGCGGCGCACCTTCGGCAGCAGAATAAAACGCCGGCCGCGCTCCAGGGCGAACGACAAGCCACCGAGCCAGAGCACGCCCTGTACGGCGTGAATGACCGCGAGCAATAATGACTTCGCCAGCGCCGGCTCACCCGCGTCGATGAACTGCGGCAGGAATGCGACATAGAACACGACGACCTTGGGATTCAGCAGTTCGTCAGCAGGCCTTCGCGAAAGCTTTGTCGCGCGCTGGCGCGGCTGCCCGGCAGCGGTTGCCCGATCGGGCCGCTTGAGCGCGCTGCAGCGCGCAGCGAACGGATACCGAGCCATATCAGATAGGCGGCGCCGGCCAGCTTGAGCGCCTGAAACGCCGCGACCGAATTCGCCAGCAGCATCGAGACACCGACCGCGGACAGCGAGGCGTGCACGAGCAGCCCGGAGACGGTGCCGAAGGTCGTCGCGAGACCGTCCGCGCGTCCGCCGCGCAGCACGTTGCGGATCACGAGCATCGTGTCCGAGCCGGGCGTGACCGTCAGCACGCCGGCGACCAGGAAAAAGGCGACGAGTTGTGTGTCGAACACGTCGCCGAGGCTATGTCAGGGCACAGGCGGGCCGCAAGCTGCGCAGAAACGCGACCGGATCCCCGCCCGCTTCGAGCACCTCTACCAGAGCGGAACCCACGACGATCCCGTCTGCATGGAGTGCCAGCGCCGCGACCTGATCCGCGCTGCGTATGCCGAAGCCGGTACAGACCGGCAAGGGTGAAACTGCGCGCACACGATCCAGATAGGTGGTCACATCAGCAGGCAGCCCGCGACCGCCGCCGGTCGTCCCGGCGGAAGTGACGGCGTAGACGAATCCGCGACTGGCCTGACACAGCATCGCCAGCCGCTCGGGAGGAGTGACAGGCGTCACGAGCTGCACGAGGCCGATGCCTTGCGCATCGAGCGCTGCCCGCAACGGCTCGCTTTCCTCATGAGGCAGGTCCGGCACAATGACCGCGGAGATGCCGACTCGAGCGGCGTGTTGCGTAAAGGCCTCGAAGCCGAAGGCGAGCAGCGGATTCAGGTAGCTCATGAGCAGCAGCGGCGCGGCGGGAGGCATGTTCATGGCCTCCAGCTCGGCGAGAATCCACGGCAGGCGAACGCCGGCCTCGAGCGCCTTGCGACTCGAGCGTTGAATGGTGAGGCCGTCGGCCATCGGGTCAGTGAACGGCACGCCGATTTCAACGGCATCCGCCTCGCCCGCGATGTCGGCCAGTTGTGCGCGGAAGAGCTCCCGGCGCGGATAGCCGGCCGTCACGAATGCGACGATCGCCGGACGGCCCGAATTCCCGCAGCGGAAAATCGCCTCGCGCAGCCGATCATGCGGCTGCATCGCGTGCCCTCGTCCGATGGGCGGCAAGCGTGGGCATGTCCTTGTCACCACGGCCGGACAGCCCTATGAGCAAACTGCTTCCCGCATGTTCGCGCGCCCAGCTCCGCGCTCCGGCCAGCGCATGCGCGCTTTCGAGCGCCGGCAGGATGCCCTCCGCCGAGCAGCACTCGTTCAAGGCTTCGAGTGCATCCTCATCGGAAGCCGTCACGTAAGACACGCGCCCGGTCATTTGCAGAAATGCATGCTCGGGTCCGACGCCGGGATAGTCGAGGCCCGCCGAGATGGAGTGCGTTTCCTGGACCTGGCCGTCGGCGTCGTGCAGGAGCATCGTGTAGCAACCATGAAGCACGCCGGGGCGTCCGGTCGCGAGCGTCGCTGCATTGTCACCCAGACGCAGGCCGCGCCCGCCGGCCTCGACGCCGAAGATGGCTACATCGTCAGCGCCCAGGAAAGCGTGAAAGAGACCGATGGCGTTCGAACCGCCGCCGACGCAGGCGAAAATGACGTCCGGCAGCCGCCCTGCCCGTTCCTCGATCTGCTGCCGGGCCTCGTCTCCGATAACGCGCTGCAGCTCCCGCACGAGATAAGGATAAGGATGCGGCCCCACCACGGAGCCGAGCAGGTAATAAGTGCCTTCGGGATCGGCCACCCAGTCACGCAACGCCTCGTCGATGGCGGCGCGCAGTGTGCGATCCCCACTTTCCACCGGGACCACGTCGGCGCCGAGGCGGCGTATGCGATCGACATTCGGCGCTTGGCGCTCCATGTCAATTGCGCCCATGTACACGCGACACGACAAGCCGACCCGGGCGCAGGCGGCAGCCGACGCCACGCCGTGCTGGCCCGCACCGGTCTCGGCAATGACACGCGAGACGCCGAGACGCCTCGCGAGCAGCGCCTGGCCGAGCGCGTTGTTGATCTTGTGCGCGCCCGTGTGGGCGAGATCCTCGCGCTTGAGCCAGACCTCCGCGCCCCAGCGCTCGCTCAGGCCGCGCGCATGAGTAAGCGCCGTCGGACGCCCGACCCAGTCGCGGAGCTCGCGGTCGAGCTCGGCGCGGAAATCCGCGGCGTGGAGATGCGCGCGCACGCCGGCCTCGAGGCGTTCGAGCGCCGGCATCAGCGTCTCCGGCACGTATCGGCCGCCGAACGGGCCGAAACGGCCGCACGCATCGGGATAACGACCGGCGAGCAGCTCCGCGAGCGAATCTTCATTGGCCTGCATCACAGTGCGTGCTCTGCAGCGCGCACGGCTGCCACGAATGCATGGATCTTCGCGGGGTCTTTGACGCCCGGAGCGCATTCGACGCCGCTGCTGACATCGACGCCGAACGGTCGCACAGAGCGGATCGCCTCACCGACGTTGGCGGCGCTGAGGCCGCCCGCCAGCACCACTCGCGTGCGCGCAGCGAGCTGCCCGGCCAGCGTCCAGTCGGAGCGCTCGCCACTACCGCACCGTGGGCCTTCGAACAGTATCCAGTCCGGCAGGTCCTCATCGAGTGCCGCGCGCCACACAGGCAAAGCGCGGCAGTGTGGCGGCAACTCGAGCTCGTCGAAATCCGCAGCGTCCGTCTGCCAGATGCCGGGCCGAAACTGCGCGAGAATTCGCGCAACACAATCTTTATCGGGATGCTTTGTCACGGCGATGCGTTCGATACCGGGCGGCAACGCTGCCGCCAGATTCGCGGCTGCACCCGGGCCGATTTCGCGAGAAGACGGCGCGAAGACAAAGCCGGCGGCATCGGCGCCGGCCTCCGCCACCGCTGCCACGGATCGCGCGTCAGTGAGCCCGCAGATCTTGATCCAGATGCCCACGGTCAGGGCACCGCAGCTTTCGCCGGCATCCGCTCGTGCGCCGCGCGGCGCCCCGCTTGCAGCATCGAGCGCACCAGGAGG
>JACDCP010000160.1 GCA_013817465.1 Gammaproteobacteria bacterium
ACGTGGCGACGACGGGCGCGGTCGGACAGGCCTCCACCGTCTCGCTCTGGATCCTGCTGCTCGGCGGCGTCGGCATCGTGTTCGGGCTCGCAACCTACGGCAGTAGAGTCATCGCGACGGTCGGCGAGCGCATCACGCAGCTCACGCCGAGCCGCGGTTTCGCCGCGGAGCTCAGCGCGGCCATCACCATCGTGCTCGCCTCGGGTACCGGCCTGCCGATCTCGACCACGCATACGCTGGTCGGGGCAGTGCTCGGCGTCGGCCTGGCGCGGGGCATAGCTGCCATAAACCTCGGCACCGTCGGGCGGATTTTCCTGTCGTGGGTCATCACGATTCCGGCCGGCGCCATACTCGCCATCGTGTTTTTCTTCGTGCTGAGATTCCTTTTCGAAGCATGGGGATGATGGACGACACGCCTGCCGACCGGTATGCCGTCATCGGCTTTCCCGTCGCGCACAGCTACTCGCCGGTCATACACGCACAGTTCGCCGCGCAGACCGGCGAGCGCCTGGTTTATGAACGCCTCGAGGCTGTGCCCGGCGAGTTCGCCCGGCGGATGGAAGAGTTCTTCAGCGGCGGGGGATGTGGCTTGAACGTGACGCGGCCGCACAAGCTCGAAGCATTCCGCGCCGCGCACGAGCTCACGCCGCGCGCCAGGCTGGCGCGCGCGGTCAATACTCTGTCTTCGCTCGGCAAGGGGCGGTTGCAGGGCGATAACACGGACGGCGCCGGCCTGGTGACCGACCTGCAGCGCAACGAGGGGACATTCATTGCCGGCAGACGGCTCCTCGTGCTCGGCGCGGGGGGCGCTGCGCGGGGTATTGCCGGCCCCCTGCTCGTCGAGCGGCCAGCAGAGCTCGTCATTGCCAATCGGAACCCGCAGACAGCGATCCAGCTGGCGGCGCATTTCGCCGAGCATGGCGTCGTGCGCGGCTGCGGCTACGACGAGCTGGCCGGCGCCAGTTTCGATATGGTCATCAACACCACTGCCGCCAGCGTTCCCGAAGATGTGCCGCCGGTGCCGATGAGCTCGCTGCGCGAAAACACGCTTTGCTACGACCTGGCCTACGGCCAGAATCCCACGCCGTTTTCACAGTGGGCCAGCGAACGCCGCATGAAGCGGGTGCGCAAGGGCTGGGGCATGCTCGTCGAGCAGGCCGCCGAATCCTTCTTCGTCTGGCGCGGTGTGCGACCGGACACCGGGCCGGTCCTCGAAAAGCTCGATGCCTGGAACCGCGGTTGAGCATCAGCGGGGGAAATGGGGACATTCCTGATTTTCGCCCGAGGTTGACAGCTGTCAGCAATCTGGCAGCCCGAAAATCAGGAATGTCCCCATTTCCCGGCGCGAGATTGACAAGCCGCAGCGACCTGGCAGCCCGAAAAAATCAGGAATGTCCCTATTTTCCAACCGCCCGTCAGCGCATGGTCACCAGCTCTTCGGCGCTCGTCGGATGAATGGCGACGGTATCGTCGAAGTCCGCCTTGCTCGCGCCCAGGCGCACAGCGACCGCAAAACCCTGCAACATCTCGTCGGCGCCGGGCCCGATCACATGGCAACCGACGATTTTCTCCCCGGGTCCTACTGTGACGAGCTTCATGGCGGACTCGGGCTTCTCTCCGGTGAGCGCGTGATACAGAGGCACGAAGCGCGAAACCCAGGTTTTCACTTCCTGCCCATAGCCATCGACGGCCTCTTCCTCAGTCAGGCCGACCGTCCCGATCGGCGGGTGGGTAAAGAGCACCGTCGGGACGCACCGGTAGTCCAGATGGCGGTCCTTGCATCCACCATACAGGCGGTCCGCGAGGCGCCGCCCGGCAGCGATGGCCACCGGCGTCAGGGGCAGCCGGCCGGTCACGTCACCGATCGCGTAAATATTGTCGACATTGGTGTTCTGCCAGCGGTCGGTAGCGACGCAGCCGGCAGCGTCGAGGCGCACGCCTGCCGCCTGCACATCGAGCCCATCCGTGTTCGGCGCGCGGCCGACGGCCCAGATCAGCGTGTCGAAGTTACCTTTGCGGCTGCCGTGAGCCGTTTCGAGCTCGATGCCCCCGCTACTCTTGCGCACGGCCGCTATCGGGCAGTCGTTGACGATTTCGATGCCGTTGCGCTGCATGGATGCGGTCAGCACGTCGCGAAGCAGCGTGTCGAAGCTGCGCAGCACGCCGTCATGGCGCACGAATACACAGACGTCGGCGCCGAGCGCACTCAGCATGCCAGACAACTCGACCGCGATGTAGCCGCTGCCGACGACAGCTACACGCGCCGGGCAGGAAGGCAGCTCGAAGAAGCCATCCGAAGTGATACCGAGTTCCGCACCGGGCAGCTCCGGGATCTGCGGCCGGCCGCCGGTGGCAATGACAATGCGCTCGCCTTCCAGCGTCTCCGCCCCGGCGCGGATCGCATGCGGGCTTTCGAATCGAGCCTGCTGCGGCAGGTAGTCGATGTTCCGCTCGCGCAAATTCTGTTCGTAGATGCCGTTCAGGCGCTCGACATAGGCGTCCCGCCTGGCGCGCAGCGCAGGCCAGTCGTGGCGCACAGCGCCGATATCGAAACCATAGCCCGCGGCATCGTCCAGATGGTGGGCAAGCATGGCGGCATTCCACATGAGCTTTTTCGGCACGCAACCCAGGTTCACGCAAGTGCCACCGAGGCGACCGGCCTCGACGACGGCGACCCTGGCGCCGTGTTCGGCGGCCCGCTGTGCTGCCGCAAGGCCGCCGCTGCCCCCACCGATGACAATGAGGTCGTAGTTTCTCCGCATATCGCCCCCTGTCAGACCGAAAATCTCACGCCGTGTGTCCAAAACTTCACATACGGTGTGCCGGGTTGCCGAATTTGTATAATACCGGGCTTGGATGAGAGGCGGACATTGATATGAGATGCAATCCCCTGCTGGACAATCCCGGCCTGCCGGCGTTCTCGGAGATCGAGCCAGAACACGCCGAGCCGGCGCTTGCCGAGATGCTCGAGGCCAACCGGCGACGCCTGGACGAGATCCTGGCCAATGGCCGGCCGAGCTGGGACACGCTCGTCGCGCCGCATGAGGAAATGCAGCACCGGCTCAAGCGCGTCTGGTCGCCTGTCGCGCACCTGAACGCCGTGCTGAACAGCGAAGCGCTACGCCGGGCCTACAATGCCTGCCTGCCGCTGCTGACCGAGTACGCGACAGAACTCCATCAGAACGAAGCCTTGTTCCGCGCCTATGACCTCCTCGCGCGCACTGCAACCGGCCTGGACACCGCGCAAAACAGCGTGATCCGCAATGCTCTGCGGGATTTCCGCCTCGCCGGCGTCGATCTGCCCCCGGACAAGAAGGTCCGCTTCAAGGCGGTGAGGCGAGAGCTCGCCGCGCTCCAGGCGCGCTTCGAGGAGAACGTGCTCGATGCGGGCAACGCGTGGACGCGCCACGCGACCGATAAAGGATTGCTGGCCGGCCTGCCGGAAGATCTGCTGGCGCGGTCCCGCGACGCCGCGCTCGCCGAGGGCTTCCATGGCTGGCTGCTGCGTCTCGATCAGCCGACTTTGCAGGACGTGCTGATGTATGCGCACGATCGCTCGCTGCGCCACGACTTCTATGAAGCATGGGTCACGCGCGCGTCGGATGCCGGGCCGCACGCCGGCCGCTGGGACAACTCGACGGTCATGGCCCGAATTCTCGAGCTGCGTCACGAGGCCGGGCGTTTGCTCGGCTTCGCCAATTTTGCGGAGTACGCCCTCGCCACGCGCATGGCCGGCTCAGTGGATGAGGTGCTTCGATTCCTGCAGATGCTCGTCGAGCATGGTGTGCCGCTGGCGCAAGCCGAAATGCGTGAGCTCGAAGAGTACGCGGGGGGTCCCGTCGAAGCCTGGGACGTTTCTTATTATGCCGAACAGTTGCGGCGCGACCGTCATGCGGTATCCGACGAGGAGCTGCGACCTTACTTTCCCGCGCCGCGGGTGCTGGCAGGTTTGTTCGAGGTCGCACGACGCCTGTACGGTATCGAGATTGCCATCGACGATGACATCGATACCTGGCATGCCGACGCTGCTTTCTACCGCGTGCTCGATCGCGATGGCCACGAGCGCGGCGGATTCTACGTCGATCTTTACACGCGCCCGAAAAAGCGCGGCGGCGCCTGGATGGATGAGTGTGTGGTGCGGAAGAATCTCGGCAATGGTATCGATCTGCCGGTCGCCTACCTGGTCTGCAATTTTTCGCCGCCCGGGCGAAAGTCTCCGGCATTGCTGAGCCACGCAGAAGTCGTGATGCTCTTCCACGAATTCGGCCATACGCTGCATCATCTTCTGACGCGCATCGATTACCCGAGCGTGGCGGGAGTCAATGGCGTGCCCTGGGATGCCGTTGAGATGCCGAGCCAGTTCATGGAGAACTTCGCCTGGAGGCGCGAGGTGCTGCCTTTGATCTCAGGACATCATGTGACGGGTGAGCCGCTGCCGGACTACCTCTTCGAGCGACTGCTCGGCGCACGCGGCTTTCATGCGGGATTGCGCATGGTCCGTCAACTGGAGTTCGCGCTGTTCGACTTTCGCGCTCACGTGGAGGCTGCGCCGGCCAGCGGCGCGCATCTCGCCGCGCTGCTGGCCGAAGTGCGCGGGCAGGTGGCCCCGATCCCGACGCCCGGCTTCTACCGCGTCGCGCACAGTTTCTCGCACGTGTTCGCAGGCGGCTATGCGGCAGGCTACTATAGCTACAAGTGGGCTGAAGTCCTGGCAGCCGACGCTTTCGCCGCATTCGAGGAGGAAGGTATTTTCAATCCACAGACCGCCGAGCGCTTCCTGAGCTGCATTCTCGAGCAGGGTGGGGCGCGCGACGTTCTGGAAGGCTTTGTTGCGTTTCGCGGACGTGCGCCGAGCGCCGCCGCCCTTTTGAAAAGTTACGGTATACCGGCCGGCTCTTGAAGAATATACGTTTCAATTTCCTGTCAGGCGGCGCCGCCGGATCAGCATGAGAATTGCGAGCTGGAACGTCAACTCCCTGCGGATTCGACTACCGCAGGTGCTGAGCTGGATAGAGTCCGCACGACCCGATGTCATCGGACTGCAGGAAATCAAGCTCCCGGATGACGCGTTCCCACTCATGGAGATCGAGGCCGCCGGGTTCCGGGGCATCACCAACGGCCAACGCGGCTACAACGGCGTGGCGCTTCTCTCGCGCGTCGAGCCGCTCGACGCCATTCGTGCTTTGCCCGGATACGATGACGAGCAACGTCGCGTGCTGGCGGCGACCTACGATGGCGTGCGCGTGATCAATCTCTACGTGCCCAACGGCCAGTCGGTGGACTCGCCGAAATACGTTTACAAGCTCGCCTGGCTCGAAGCATTGAGCGCGTTCCTGGCAAGCGAGCTGGCCACTCACGAGCGTGTCGCAGTGGTCGGCGATTTCAATGTCGCCCCTGAGGACCGCGACGTGCACGACCCGGTCGCCTGGGAAAGCTCGGTGCTGGTCAGCGAGCCGGAGCGCGAAGCACTACGCGGACTGTTTGCACTCGGCCTGACGGATACCTTCCGTCTGTTCGACCAGGCGGAGCGGAGCTTCAGTTGGTGGGACTATCGCGCCGCCAACTTCCGGCGCAATCGCGGACTGCGCATAGATCTCGTGCTCGCGAGCCAAAGACTTGCGCGTGACTGTATCAGCTCACAAATCGACAAGCAGCCGCGCGGCTGGGAGCGGCCGTCCGACCATACGCCCGTGATCGCCGAATTTCGATTGCAGGGGGACATTCCTGATTTCGCGGCTGAGACAATCTGACTTAGCGTAACCCATGACTCCGAAATCAGGAATGTCCCCATTTCCTTATGTCAAAGTCTTCCGTTGCGTGCGCGAACTGTGCGCCATCGCGTCGACTTGGCCTGGCTTTCCGGCTAGACTTCCGCGAATTTCGTCGGCCAGGTTCCGGCATGCAAATTAAATCCTCGGGCGCCCGGCGCAGCGATTTCGATGTCACCGATACAGTGCGCGTCAGCTCCCCGGCGGCGGTGCGCGATGCCATCCGCGTTCTGTTCGACGTCACTCATCCGGGCGCGTCTTTCGATACATTATGGATTGCGTTTCACGATTTCGAGCGGCTGTTCAAGGGCGACATGCCGGGCTTTCTCGGCTGCGATACCGTCTATCACGACACTCTGCATACGCTCGACATGACGCTCGCCATGGCGCGCCTGCTGTCCGGCTACGAAAATTCCCGGGTGCCCGCCGAGCGCCTCGGTACCGAGCGCTACGTCGTCGGCCTGATTACCTCGCTGTTTCACGACGCGGGCTACATACGGCGCAGCGATGATGGACCGCAACGCAACGGCGCTGAATTCACGATCAATCACGTCTCGCGAAGTGCGCGCTTCATCGGCGAGTACCTGCCGATCGTCGGTCTCGCCGAAGCCGCGCCCGTCGCCTGCCAGATCGTGCACTTCACCGGAAAGGAGATGGACTTCGAGCAACTCGACCTGGATGATCCGAAGGACGCCACGGTCGGCCATCTGCTCGGCACCGCCGATCTGATCGCCCAGATGGCTGATCGCTGCTACCTGGAGAAGTGCCGGGATCGTCTGTATGGAGAGTTCGTCCTCGGCGGCATCGCGGTCGTGCGCTCCGGCGAGCAAGGTCACAAAGTGCTGTATGAATCAGGACAGGATCTGCTCAGGCAAACGCCGACGTTCTACCGTAACGAAACTCTCGAGCGTCTCGAAAGGACCTTCGGTGGCCTCTACCGGTGCGTCGAGCCGCTCTTCGACGGGACCAATCCGTACCTCGAAGCGATCGACAGAAACATGCGCTATCTGGAGCGGATAGTGAAAAAAGACGATTGGACGATGCTGCGGCGCCAGCCGCCCTGCTTCACGTCGGAAAAAGACACGCTGCGCAACATGAGCGGCCTGGTGCAGGAACACCTGCAACGCTTGTAGGCCCTCATGGTCCCGCACTCGAAGCAGGGTTGCCGGCGAATCGCCGCATAAACGGCAACCGTCGGTGACCATCAAGGCGCCATGCTGATGTTGGTCACGTAGCGCGCGTAGATCGCCGGCATCTCGGCGAGGACACGCTCCTTGCCCAGCACGTCGCTGTCTGCGATCGCCTCGGTCAGCAGGTCCGGAGTCAGCGCTTCGAGCGCGGGCACGGCCACCGGCGCATAACTCAGATGCCAGGGCTCACGCTCGACCCCGCCTTTGTATGCGGCGTAGGGGCGAAAAAAATCGAATCGTCCAGGATGCGCCTCGATCCAGCGCCCGAGCCGCTCGAAAACGCCACCGGCTTCGAACTCATCCGGCATCAGCCGTACGGCATAGTCCGGCGGCGGCGCACTGCGGTCAATGACGTCGATGTCGGTGCCCCAGTGATGCCGGCTCGCGCCGGGCAGCGCCGACCAGCGCAGGATGCTCGCGAGCAGCGCCTCCTCGTCGAGGGT
>JACDCP010000161.1 GCA_013817465.1 Gammaproteobacteria bacterium
CCACAAGCTCATCGAGGGATTCCGCGCTGTGAGCGCACTCGTCGGCGACCGAAGCGCTCGAGGCCCCGTCCAGTAGAAACAATGCGATCAATGCGGCTTTGCAGAACGATTGCATCGGCCCGCCTCGAAGTGTGCCCGACACTATGATGCGTCAGGAGTCGCAAAGGTTGCGTCCTGCAGCCGCTCAAATATCCTCGATAATGTCGATCACTCGCTCACCCTCGCTGGCTGTGCAACGCGTGACGACTGCATCATTCCACTCCATTACGGTCTCATAACGCCAGCCGGGCGAGCCCTTGCCCGCGAAATAACCGCCGTACCAGTAATACATGCGCTCGACGTCGTCCGGCGACAGGACGAGGTAATCCTCGCAGCTCAGCTTTTCGATATCGTCCTGGCTGGTCTGTCCGCTCTGACCGATGCCTCGTGGCTGGCCCGCGGCTTCACCGGGGTCGCTCGGATCCGTGGGCTGCATGGGGTCCACGGCTGCATTTCTTCCGACGGCTCTTCCGGCTCGGCAGGCTGAGCCGGTTCGGTCGGATCGATAGGCTGCAGGGGATCGTTCGGCCTCGTCGTATCCTGTGCGGAGGCAGCACCAGCGAGGAGCAATGCTGAAACGAGCAACGCTGGCGTATAGATCCGTCTCATGGTTCACCTCCCGTGCGATTACATCGGCCGTGCAGGCAGGATCATGCAAGAACTGCGCCCGCCAACGAGTCGCGTATCATGCCGCCATGCCTTTGGACGCAATGCGCAGATTTCTGCAGACGGAGTCGGCGGGCGGCATACTGCTGATGGCCGCCGCGGCGCTCGCGCTGGCATTGTCGAATTCACCGCTCGGCAGCGCATACGGTTCACTGCTCGATCTGCGGCTCAGCGTGCAGCTCGGCGGATACGGATTGGATAAGCCGTTGCTGCTCTGGATTAATGACGGCCTGATGGCCGTGTTCTTCCTGCTCGTGGGACTCGAGGTCAAGCGCGAAGTGCTTGAAGGCGAGCTGGCGAGCCGTGAGCAGATCGCACTGCCGGCAGTTGCTGCATTCGGCGGTTTCGTGCTGCCTGCGCTGATCTATGCCGCCATCAACCGCGGTGATGCAAACGCCCTGAACGGGTGGGCGATTCCGGCTGCAACAGACATCGCTTTTGCGCTCGGCGTGCTCAGCCTCCTCGGCAGCCGCGTGCCGCTGTCGCTCAAGGTTTTCCTGAGCTCGCTCGCGATCTTCGACGACGTCGCCGCTATTGTCGTGATCGCATTGTTCTACTCGCAGGACCTGTCGCTGCCGGCCCTCGCACTCGCCGGAACGGCAATCGCGGGATTGCTGGCATTGAACGTCTGTGGTGTCAAGAGCCTCACGGCCTATCTGCTCGTCGGCGCGGTCATATGGATGTGCGTGCTCAGGTCGGGCGTGCACGCAACGCTGGCCGGCATCCTCATCGCAATGGCCATTCCCCTCGACGGCGAGCGCGGCCGCTCGCCGCTGCGCGAGCTCGAGCAAGCGTTGCACCCGTGGGTGGCGTTCATGATTCTGCCCGTATTCGCCTTCGCAAACGCCGGAGTTTCACTCACTGGCATCAGCGCCGCGACGTTCCTGGGCGGCGTGCCGCTCGGCATTGCGCTCGGCCTGTTTGCGGGCAAGCAGGCCGGCGTGTTCGGTTTCGCCTGGCTCGCCATCCGGCTCGGCTGGGCGAGACTGCCCGAAGGCAGCGACTGGCTCATGCTCTATGGCGTGGCTGTGCTGACGGGCATCGGTTTCACGATGAGCCTGTTCATCGGTTCGCTCGCCTTCGAGCACGGCGGCTTCGAGTTCGGGGCAGCGACCCGAATCGGCGTGCTGACCGGCTCGCTCGCTTCGGCGTTGGCGGGATACTCCCTGCTGCGCTTCGCGTTCAGACGCCGGCCCGGGCCGGCAGATAGCGGGATCTGAACAGGATCTCCAGCGCCCGCCTCAGGCGTTGATGCTCCGCATCGCCTCTTCAGGATATCGTTCGCCGTCGGCCGCGCCGGGCGGGGCGATTTCTTCGAGCCGGTCGAGATCCTGCCGGGTGATTTCGATCTCGAGGGCGGCTGCGTTTTCCTTGAGCCGTTCGACGCGACGTGTGCCGGGGATCGGGAACACGTCTTTACCCTGCGCGAGCAGCCAGGCGAGCGCGAGCTGCGCCGGCGTGCAGCCCTTGTATTCGGCCATTTCCTCGATCGCATCGACCAGGGCGAGATTCGCTTCGAAGTTGCGGCCCTGAAAACGGGGATTTCGACGCCGCCAATCGTCCTCGTCCAGATCCTCGAAGCTGCGAATCCGGCCGGTCAGGAAGCCGCGGCCGAGCGGGCTGTAGGCGACGAACGCTACCCCGTGTTCGCGACAGGCATCGAGGATGCCCGCTTCGGGATCGCGGCTCCATAACGAATATTCGCTCTGCACGGCGGCGATCGGGTGTTCGTTCATGGCGCGTCGCAAGGTGTCGGCCGATACCTCGGAGAGACCGAGATAGCGCACCTTGCCGGCCGACACGAGATCGGCCATGGCGCCCACTGTGTCCTCGATTGGAGTGTGCGGATCGACGCGGTGCAGATAGTAGAGATCGATGGTATCGATCTTCAACCGGTGCAGGCTTGCGTCGCAAGCTGTTTTGACGTACTCCGGTCGCCCATTGATCGATCGCTTGTCGTTGTCGAGCACGATGCCGAATTTAGTTGCGATGACGACTTCGTCGCGGTGCAGCTTTATACCTGTGCCGAGCAACGCTTCGTTCTGCCCGTTGCCGTACATATCGGCGGTATCGAAAAAATTTACGCCGATATCGATGGCCTGCAGCAGCGTGTCGAGCGACTCCGCATCGTCGTGGGCGCCGTAGAAATCGGACATACCCATGCAACCGAGCCCGATGCGCGATACCTTCAGGTCTGTGTTGCCGAACGGACGCGTTTCCATGCTTGCTCCTTGCGCTGTCGCCCTCAGGGGGAATACCGATGCAGAATGCATGCCACGTCAGCTTTGCCGCCGGGTGAAGATCTGCCTTACCGTGTCGATAGTGTCGGCGTCCTCCGGACGTTTGTCTTCGCGGTAGCGTTTGACGCGTGCGAAACGCAAGGCCATGCCACCGGGGTAGTGCGGGCTCGTCTGCAGCTCGTTGAAGGCAATCTCGACGACCAGCTCGGGGCGCACGTGCACGACGTGCCCCTCGCGGCCGATTTCGAGCCCGAGCAGGCGACTGGTCTGCCAGGCAAGCATCTTGTCGGTCATGCCCTTGAACGTCTTGCCGAGCATGACGAACGTGTTTTTGCCCGGATCGAGCGCGGCCAGGTGCAGATTACTGAGCGAGCCGCGGCGGCGCCCGCTGCCCCATTCAGCGGCGATCACGACGAGATCCAGCGTGTGAGCCGGCTTGATCTTGAGCCACCCTGCGCCGCGGTTGCCCGCTTCGTAGACGCTGTCGAGAGATTTCGCCATGAGGCCTTCGTGACCGGCTGCAAGCGCATTGTCCAGGAACGCAGCGGCCGCGCCAACATCAGCCGTCACGAGCCGCGGGATCATGAGTCCGGCAGGCAGAACGTCCGACATGCGCGCGAAGCGTTCCGAAGCCGGGCGATCGATCAGATCCTCGCCGTTCACGTGCAGGCAATCGAAAAAGAATGCGCTCAGGGGCAGCGACTCGCGGAAGCCGTCGACCTCGCGCTTGCGCCCGAAGCGCCGCATGGTGATCTGGAACGGATGCGGGGTGCCGTCAGCGCGCAGCGCAATGACCTCGCCGTCGAGGATGAGCTGCTGCGCGGACAGCGCGAGCACACGATCGACGATCTCGGGCACGCTTGCGGAGACATCGTTGAGCCGCCGCGTGAACACCCGCACCGCGGTCTTCGTTTTGTGGACTTGTATGCGCGCGCCGTCGAGCTTGTACTCGAATGCCGCCTGTCCGAACGCGGTCAGGGCCGCGTCCGTATCTTCCGCTGTCTGCGCAAGCATCGGCTGCACGGGCTGCAGGAGCGCGAGCCGGAACGCATCGAGACCGGCCCGGCCTTCAACCAAAGCGGCCTCGGCAACGGTCGCCGGATTGCCGGCCAGCATGACAGCGCGGCGAACTTCGCTTGCCCGCAGCCCGGCAGCCTTTGCTATGGCTTCGATCATCACGCCCTCGAGCGCGCCCTGGCGCAGTTCGCCGAGCACCAGCCGGGCGAGAAAATCCTGCTCGCGGGACGTTGCCCGGGCGAACAGCTCACCGAGCAAACGTTTGCGTTCGACGTTTGCACCTTTGCCGGATACCGCCGCCATTTCTTCGAACGCCGCGTCCACATCGCGGATGTCGAGCGCGGCATCATCCGCTGCGCCAGTGTTCGACGCGTCACGCAAGATCGAGGGTCCGAGCCCGATGTGACCCTGACGCAATATGCCGGTCAGATATCCGACGCCGGTTTCGATTTCGGCCGGCTCGAGTTGCCGCAGGCATGCCTGGAGCAGCTCGATCTTCTTCAGCCGGCTGCGTGTCGCAGCCACAGCATCAGAGGTGTCGGTCAGAATGAGAAGGCGCATGTCGGGAACGGTATGGTCGCAGGCCGGCAATGGCTTTCGGCCTCATGCCGGTCGATTGTACGATATGTCACCACTGGCCAGACTCGATTTCGTCCTCAGGCCCGGTTCACGCGCCTCTTTTGTATCCTCGGAGCATCGTATTCACACGCATGAACACCCACGTCCCGTTTCTTGTTGTGCAGTTCTTACCGCATGCTGAGAACAGGGTTTACCCGCGGCCTGCCGGGCCGCATCGGAGCACGACCACGTCGAATTCGAAAGCAAGAGCCGGAGTGCATGCATGCCGGCGGGATGGCACCCTTATCTCCCAGGCCGGTCCCCGGACCGGTGGTGCAAACGCCCGAGGAGGTTATTCATGAACGCAACGGTCGAACTGGCAGTGGCTGACCGCGCTTACGAGACGGATGAGGTTCGCTGGCAGGCGGTGCAGCGCCGCGACGCAACCGCCAACGGAAATTTCGTTTACGCGGTGAGGACCACCCGCGTTTATTGCCGCCCAAGCTGCGCCTCGCGTCAGGCGCGCCGCGAGAACGTGTCCTATTTTTCGACGCCCGCCGACGCCGAAGCCGCCGGCTTCCGCGCCTGCAAGCGATGCCGGCCGGGTGGCCCCTCGCCTCGCGAAGTGCACGCAGAGGCTGTGGCCCGCGCTTGCCGGCTGATCGATGAGGCCGCGGAGTCGCCCTCGCTCGACGAGCTTGCCGAAGCGGCCGGCATGAGCCGCTTTCACTTCCATCGCGTGTTCAAGGACATCGTGGGCATCACGCCCAGGGGCTACGCCGTCGCCCGCCGCCGCGCTCGGATTCAGAACGAGCTGCAGAATGCGCCGAGCGTAACGGCCGCAATCTACGAGGCGGGTTACAACGCGAGCAGCCGCTTCTATGAAAACGCGGAGAATTCCTTCGGCATGGCGCCAGCCGCGTATCGCCAAGGCGGCCACAACAGCGTGATCCGCTTCGCGGTGGGCGAATGCTCGCTGGGGTCGATCCTCGTCGCAGCTACAGAGCGAGGCGTGTGCGCTGTCCAGTTCGGTGATGACCCGCAAGTCCTTGTGCAGGAATTGCAACGCCGCTTTCCGCGCGCCGAGCTCCTCGGGGCGGATCGCGAGTTCGAACAACTCGTCGCCCGGGTCGTCGGTTTCGTCGAGGCGCCGCGCGCCGGGCTCGATCTGCCGCTCGACATTGCGGGGACATCGTTTCAGCAGAGGGTCTGGCAGGCGCTGCGCGCAATTCCGGCTGGACGCACGGCGAGCTATGCGGACATCGCCGCCGCGATCGGTGCGCCGAAATCGGTACGGGCCGTCGCCACCGCTTGCGCCGCGAATCCCATCGCTGTGGTCATTCCCTGCCACCGTGTCGTGCGCACCGACGGCGGTGTCGGCGGTTATCGCTGGGGCGTCGAACGCAAGCGCGCCCTGCTCGATCGTGAGGCGGCAGCATGAACCAGGCGGCCCGGGCTCTGGAGGCATTGCCGTCGGTCGGCGCCATTCGCGTGTCGCTGGACTGGCAACGGATCGGCGAGGAACTCGACACGCACGGCTGCGCCGTATTGAGCGGAGCGCTTTCCGGCAAGGACTGCGCCACGCTCACGAAGAATTACTCTGACGACAAACTTTTTCGCAGCCGCGTCGTGATGAGTCGCCACAACTTCGGGCGGGGTGAATACAAGTACTTCGCCTACCCGCTGCCAAAGCCGATAGCCGCTTTGCGTTCAATGCTCTATCCGCCGCTCGCCGGAATCGCGAATCGTTGGAATGCGGCGATGGGTATCGGCGTCCGCTACCCGGACGAGCATGCCGGATATCTCGAGCGCTGCCACGCCGCGGGACAAACCAGGCCTACGCCGCTGATGCTTCGTTACGGTGCAGGCGACTACAACTGCCTGCACCAGGATCTGTACGGCGAATACGTGTTCCCGCTGCAAGTCGCCTTTCTGCTCTCCGAGCCGGGGCGCGATTTCTCCGGCGGCGAGTTCGTGTTGACGGAACAGCGCCCGCGCATGCAGTCCAGAGTCGAAGTCGTGCCCCTCGGCCGCGGTGACGGCGTGATCTTTCCGGTCCACCAGCGACCCGTGAAGGGTGCTCGCGGCTTCTATCGCGTGAATCTCCGGCACGGTGTGAGCCGCCTGCGCTCCGGCCACCGTCATGCCCTCGGCATCATCTTCCACGACGCGCGATGAGCCATACTGTGGCCAGAACAGAAGAAACGGGAGCTGGTCGAAATGTCCACACAGCATGACCTTGCGCTGACATTCCATGCGCTTCACGTGAAGGGCGATCCGCTGATCCTGTTCAATATCTGGGATGCAGGCGGCGCACGCATCGCGGCACAGGCCGGAGCGAGGGCGATCGCAACCGGGAGCTGGTCGGTCGCAGCGGCCAACGGCTACGACGATGGCGAGATATTGCCCTTGCAGTTTGCGCTTACAAATCTCCGCAGAATCGTCGCGGCGGTCGAACTTCCGGTCACTATGGATCTCGAAGGAGGCTACGGCAGGGCCTCTTCCGTCGTCGGCGGCACGGTGGCCCGCGCGATCGACGCCGGAGCGATCGGCTTCAATCTCGAGGACCAGATTATCGGCGGGGACGGGCTTTATTCGGCTACCGAGCAGTCCGCGCGCATCGGCGCAGCCCGAGAGGCTGCGGACAGCGCGGACGTGCCTGCATTCATCAACGCGCGAACGGACCTTTTTCTCAAAGCCGACCCCGCACAGCACAATAAGAAGCTCCTGGATGCCGCGCTGGAGCGCGCGCATGCCTATGAACAGGCCGGAGCCAGCGGTTTCTTCGCGCCCGGGCTGGCCGACGAAGCGTTGATCGAAAAGCTCTGT
>JACDCP010000162.1 GCA_013817465.1 Gammaproteobacteria bacterium
TTTCGCTCTGCGAAAATCAGGAACGTCCCATTTTACTCCATGACTCGCGGCACGACGTAAAAGCCGTCCTCAACGCGCGGCGCGTCCTGCTGGAAGCGCGCGCGCTGATCGGTTTCCGTCACCGCGTCGGCGCGCAGGCGCTGCGTCATGTTCAACGGATGGGCCATGGGCCGCACATCTTTCGTGTCGGCGTTGCGAAGCTGGTCGACGAATTCGATGATGCGCGACAGCTTTTCGGCGAGGGGCGGTATTTCCTCGGGCGTGATCTCGAGGCGCGCAAGATGCGCGATGTTCTCGACTTCGCTGCGGGTCAGGGACATTTCGGTTTCGCGGGAACGATTCGGAAAAAACCGAGTAATCATACACCTACGCTTGCTGAAAATCCGCCCCGTTGCTAGAGTGCCGGCTTGATTCAATCCGCCCCAGGCAGCACCACCGCATGTTCAGGAATCTTCGGGGATATTTCTCGAACGATCTTTCGATCGACCTAGGCACGGCGAACACACTGATTTATGTAAGGGGCCGCGGCATCGTGCTGAACGAGCCCTCCGTCGTGGCGATACGCGAGGAGCCCGGCCGCGGCGGCAAGACCCTGCAGGCGGTCGGCCAGGAAGCGAAGAACATGCTCGGCCGCACGCCCGGCAACATCACCGCCATCCGCCCGCTCAAGGACGGCGTCATCGCGGACTTCACCGTGACCGAGAAAATGCTGCAGTACTTCATCAAGAAGGCACATGGCAGCCGTTACTTCCGGCCGAGCCCGCGAGTGCTGGTTTGTGTGCCCTACGGATCGACGCAGGTCGAACGGCGCGCCATCCGCGAGTCGGCCGAAGGCGCCGGGGCGCGCAAGGTCTTCCTCATCGAGGAGCCCATGGCCGCGGCGATCGGCGCCGGCATGCCGGTGCACGAAGCGCGCGGCTCGATGGTGCTCGACGTCGGCGGCGGGACCTCCGAAGTCGCCATCATATCGCTGAACGGCATCGTGTACGCAGCGTCGGTGCGTGTAGGCGGCGATCGGTTCGACGAAGCGATCACCAATTACGTGCGCCGCAACTACGGCATCCTGATCGGTGAGGCGACCGCCGAGCGCATCAAGCACGAGGTCGGCTCGGCTTATCCCGGCCAGGAAGTACGGGAAATCTCGGTCAAAGGCCGTAACCTCTCCGAAGGCGTGCCGCGCAGCTTCAGCCTGAACAGCAATGAAATCCTCGAAGCATTGCAGGAGCCGCTGCAGGGCATCGTTGGCGCCGTCAAGACCGCCCTGGAGCAGACGCCGCCCGAGCTCGGTGCGGATGTGGCGGAGCGCGGCATCGTCCTGACCGGCGGCGGCGCACTGCTCACCGATCTCGACAAGCTGATCATGGAGGAGACCGGCCTGCCGGTCGTTATCGCCGACGATCCCATGACCTGCGTCGCGCGCGGCGGCGGACGGGTACTGGAGCTGATGGACGAGCACGGGCCGTCCATGTTCAACCTTGATTGATCGCGACAGCGCATTACTATAGCGGCCACCCGCCGCGGAAAGTTCCAGGAAATCTCTGACCGATCACGATTCCGTCGTTCCGGCGTCGTCACCCGGCGAAAGCGGGGGCGAAATCCAGTGTTTTCAAGAATCTCGATACCGGGCTGCCGCCGATGCGACGGATTGCACAGAGGTTCCTCAACTGTGATGGGATCGGTGCGGGGTTGCCTGCCCTACGGGCGTAAAATCGACAGCGGCATCGGCGGGACGAACCTTTACGCGTCACGTGGCTGCCACACGCAGCCGGAGCCACACCAGCCGATCCGCCGCTATGTCATTCAACGAAACCGACGCGAAACCGCTGTTCCTGAGGGGACCTTCACTGGGCACGCGCGTGTTCCTGTTTGCCGTAGCGTCGATTCTGTTGATGATCCTCGACCAGCGGGAGCATCACCTGACCACGATCCGCAACACGCTGTCCGTCGCCGTCTATCCGATCCGGGCCCTCGCGGATCTGCCTTTCAGCGCACAGGAGTGGCTGCATGAAACCTTTGCTGCGCGCGCTCGCCTGCAGGAACAGAATGCGCGCCTGAGACACCGGCAGCTCGTGATCGCGGCGAAGTTGCAACGCTTCGCAGCGCTCGAGGCGGAGAATACGCGCCTGCGCGAGCTCATGGATTCGACCGCCCAGGTCGCCGACCGCATTCTGGTCGCCGAGATCATGGCGGTCGATCTCGACCCTTATCGTCATCGCATCGCTCTCAACAAGGGCACGCGCGACGGCGTCTACCAGGGCCAGGCGATCCTCGATGCGCAGGGCATCGTCGGCCAGGTGACGCGTGCCGAGCCCCTGTCGTCCGAGGCCGTGCTGATCAGCGACCCGAGCCATGCCATGCCGGTGCAGGTCAACCGCAACGGCCTGCGCACCATAGCGGTAGGCACCGGCGACATCGCGCGGCTTGCCCTGCCTTTCCTGCCCAACAACGCGGACATCCGACCCGGCGATCTGCTGATCTCCTCCGGGCTCGGCGGCGGATTTCCCGCCGGCTATCCCGTAGCGCGTGTCGCCCAGGTCGATCGCGCCCCGGGCGAGCCGTTCGCGAAAGTCAGTGCCGAACCCATGGCGGCGCTCAATCGCGACCGCGAAGTGTTGCTCGTCTGGTCACGCGTGGAAACGCCGGAATTCGTCGAAGCGGAAGATGACGGCGCCGGCGAGCCGCCTGCCGAGCCCATCGGCGATCCGACGGCGGCGCCTCCCGCCGAGGAGGAGCCCGCGGTTCCCGAGGATGAGCCGGAATGAGCGCCAGGCAGCGTCTGTGGCCGATCATCCTGTATCTCATCGCCGCCATGATTCTCTCGGTGCTGCCGATGCCGGATTGGGCGGCGCCGTTCCGGCCGGACTGGGTCGGGCTGACGCTGATATTCTGGTCGATGCACCTGCCGCGGCGCTTCGGCCTCGGTGCGGCCTGGCTTTCGGGGCTTGCGCTCGATGCGCTCAAGGGCGCACTGCTCGGGCAGCACGCGCTCGCGCTGACGATCGTAGCCTTCTTCACGCTCAAGTTCCGGCTGCGCCTGCGGGTATTCCCGATCTGGCAGCAGAGCGTGACCGTACTGGCGCTGATCGCGGTTTACGAATTCATTCTCTACTGGGTGGATGGCATGGCCGGCCGCTCGGTCGACGGCACGGACCGCTGGATACCGGTCGTCACCAGTGCCGTCATCTGGCCGCTGGTCGCGCTGTTCTTCGGCCGTCTGCAGCGACGGCTGGCGTTTGAGTGATGGCCAGCACTCTGTTCGTCAGCAACATTCGCCTCAAGGATCACTGGTCCGAGCAGCGCCTGTTCGTGCGCCGCACCATCATGGCTTCGGTCCTGGTCACTGCGCTGATGATTTTCGTCGTCGTGCGCCTGACCGAGCTGCAGGTGCTGAATTACCAGCACTTCACCGATCTCTCGCAGGGCAACCGTATCCGCATCGAGCCCGTGCCGCCGACCCGGGGCCTGATCTACGACCGGAATGGCATCCTGCTCGCCGAGAACCTGCCCGCCTATCAGCTCGAGATGACTCCGGAACAGGTGCCGGACATCGAAGGCACGCTCGCGCGCCTCGAGGCGCTCGGGTTCATTCGCGAGCAGGACGAGGAGCGCATCCGCAGCACGCTCGCTTCGCAAAGCCTCTTCAAGGGCGTGCCGCTCCGCTTTCGCCTGACCGAGGAAGAGGTTGCGCGCTTCGCGGTACGGCGACCTTTGTTTCCCGGCGTCGACATTCGCGCGAGCCTCACCCGTCACTACCCATACGGGCCGACCGCCGTGCACGCCATCGGTTACGTTGGCAGCATCAGCAAGGAGGATCAGGCGCGCCTCGATCCCGCCGCGTACGCAGGCACCTCGCACGTCGGCAAGATCGGCCTCGAACGGACCTACGAGGACGCCCTGCACGGCGCGGCCGGTGTGCGCCAGGTGCTCGTCAACGTGCAGGGCCGCGCGCTGTCCACGCTCTCCGGCGATGCCCCGCGCCCAGGCCGTAACCTCATCCTGAGCCTCGATCTCGACATGCAGCTCGCCGCCGAGGCTGCGCTCGAGGGCCGGCGCGGCGCGATCGTCGCCATCGACCCGCGCAACGGCGAGGTGCGCGTGTTCGCGAGCATGCCCGGCTACGATCCGAACGCCTTCGGCGAAGGCCTGTCCGTGCAGGAGTTCCAGGACCTTCAGTCCGACCCCGACCAGCCGCTGTTCGACCGCGCGATGCGCGGCCACTATCCGCCAGGCTCGACCATCAAGCCGGTCATCGCGCTTGCAGGCCTCAGCTATGAAGTCGTCGATCCCGAACGCACGATTTTCTGCGGCGGTTTCTATCGCCTGCCGGACCATACCCACAGATACCGCGACTGGAAACGCGAAGGCCACGGCCGTATGAACCTGCACGATGCCATCGTGCAGTCCTGCGACGTGTACTTCTACGAGCTGGCGCTGGCGCTCGACATCGATCGCATGCACGACTTCGCGGTCCAATTCGGCGCCGGCAGCCCGACCGGCATCGACATCATGGGCGAAAAACCCGGTGTCATGCCCTCCCGCGACTGGAAGCGGCGCGCGTTTTCGCGGCGCGAAGATCAGGTCTGGTTTCCGGGCGAGACGCTGATCACCGGCATCGGCCAGGGCTTCACGCTGATGACGCCCCTGCAAGTCGCGCACGTGACGGCAACGCTCGCCGCGCGCGGGCAACGTTTCGAGCCCTCGCTGGTCAGCGCGATCGAAGACCCGCTGTCCGGCGAGCGCATCGAGCGCCAGCCGCGCGAGCTCGAGCCGGTGCGCGGCGTCGATCCGGCCCAGTGGGAGCGTGTGCTCGGGGCAATGCGCGACGTCGTCCACGGACCGCGCGGCACCGCGCGTGCGATCGCGAGCTCGGAATATGAAATCGCAGGCAAAACCGGCACCGCGCAGGTCTTCACCGTGCCGCAGGAGGAGAGCTACGACGCCGAGGAGGTCGAGGAACGCCTGCGTGACCACGCGCTGTTCATCGCGTTCGCGCCGTTCGAGCAGCCGGAAATCGCGATCGCCGTGCTCGTCGAGAACGGCGGCAGTGGCAGCAAGACGGCGGCGCCAGTGGCGCGTCAGGTGCTCGACAGCTATTTTGGCAGCGAATGAGACGCTGGATGGAAACGATTTGTAGCGCGCATTTCAATGCGCCCGCCCGCGGCGTGGGAAATGGATGGCCGACTGAAGTCGGCTCTACGGCGACCCTACCCCGGCCCTGCGGGCAACTCCTGTGATATTTTCGGAAGGCTATCAGTACGAGAAACGGCGCCCTCTGGGTTACGCGGCACGGCTGCTGCGTGACCTGCACCTCGACGGGCCGCTGCTCGCGGGTCTGCTCGCCGTCAGCAGCCTCGGCCTCATCGTGCTGTACAGCGCATCCGGGAAAAGCCCGGAGCTGTTCGTGCAGCAGCTCGTGCGACTCGGCGTCGCGTTGGTGGCGCTCGTTATCGCCGCCCAGTTCCCACCTAAGATCCTGCGCGCCTGGGCGCCGTGGGCATATCTCATCGGCCTCGTCCTGCTCACGCTCGTACTGCTGGTTGGGGAGATCGGCAAGGGTGCTCAGCGCTGGCTGGACGTGGGGATCCTGCAATTCCAGCCATCTGAGATTATGAAGCTCGGCGTGCCGATGATCGGCGCCTGGTACCTGCACGACCGCCGGCTGCCGCCGAATACCGGTAACCTGCTCGCGCTCGGCGTCCTTATCCTTCTGCCGACGGTACTCATCGCGCAGCAGCCCGATCTCGGCACCGCTACCTTGATCGCCAGCGCCGGAGTCTTCGTCGTGCTGCTGGCGGGACTGCGCCTGCGTGCCATCTTCCTCATCGGCGCGCTGGCCGTCAGCCTGGCGCCGGTGCTCTGGCACTTCATGCACGATTATCAGCGCCAGCGCGTGCTGACGTTTTTCGATCCGGAAAGCGATCCGCTCGGTGCGGGATACCACATCATCCAGTCTAAGATCGCCATCGGCTCTGGCGGCATCTTCGGCAAGGGCTGGCTCAATTCGAGCCAGGCCCATCTCGAGTTCCTGCCCGAAAGCCAGACGGACTTCATCTTCGCGGTGCTCGGCGAGGAGTTCGGCCTGCTCGGTCTGCTGCTGATTCTCGTGCTGTACCTGTTCGTCATCGGCCGGGGGCTGTTCATCGCCGTGCAGGCGCAGGACACCTTCTCGCGGCTGCTCGCCGGCAGCATCAGCCTGACGTTCTTCGTCTACGTGTTCGTCAACGTCGGCATGGTCACGGGCATACTGCCCGTGGTGGGGGTGCCGCTGCCGCTCGTCAGCTACGGCGGCACGTCGATGGTGACCTTGATGGCGGGATTCGGTATTCTCATGTCGATTCACACGCATCGGAAGCTACTGCCGACGTGAAATCCAGCTCTTCATCCGTTGCGGCCTTCTGCGCCGTCGCGTTCTGCGCATGCGGGCCCGACGTGGCCGCGGGCCTCGATGCGTCGCGTACCGAGGTGCAATCCTTCATCGCGGAGATGTCGCGCGAGCATGGCTTCGAGACCGAAGCCCTGCAGACGCTGTTCGAGCAGGTCGAGTCCCAGCCGAAGATCATCGAAGCGATCAGCCGGCCGGCCGAGCGCGTCAAGCCCTGGCACGAGTATCGCGACATCTTCCTGACCGAAAAACGCATTCATGCGGGCGCCGATTTCTGGCGCGACCAGGCGGGGGACGTGGGCGCCGTCGCCTGCCATTCCGGTGTACCGCCCGAGATCCTCGTCGCCGTGCTCGGCGTTGAAACCTTCTACGGGCGGACGACCGGCAGCTATCGGGTCATCGACGCGCTCAGCACGCTCGCCTTCGACTACCCACCGCGCAGCGACTTCTTCCGCCGCGAGCTCGGCGAGTTTCTGCTGCTGAGCCGCGAGGAGGCGGTCGAGCCGACGAGCATCAGCGGCTCCTACGCGGGCGCCATGGGGCCGCCGCAGTTCATGCCGAGCAGTTACCGCGAATACGCCATCGACTCGAGCGCGGACGGCCGGCGGGATCTGTTCGCGGACTGGCGGGACGTCCTCGGCAGCATCGCCAACTATCTCGCCCTGCACGGCTGGCGCGCCGACGAGCCTGTCGCCACGCCCGTCGTGTCGTCCGGCAGCCTGCGCCTCGATCCGGCGGAGAACCGTCTGGCGCTCGGCGATACGGTCGCCGGCCTGCGCGCGAAGGGACTCGAATTCGAAACCGAGCTGCCGGGGGACGCGCCGGCGATGGTCGTGGCGCTCGAGGGTGACGACGGCATCGAGTACTGGGTCGGCTTCAATAACTTCTATGTGATCACACGCTATAACCGCAGCGTCATGTACGCGCTGGCCGTGCATCAGCTGGGCCAGGAG
>JACDCP010000007.1 GCA_013817465.1 Gammaproteobacteria bacterium
TACCATTGTTCGAGCCCCGCCTCGAGCTTCGTCTCCGCGGCGATCAGGAAATTGCCCGACGTTACCACCTCGTCGCCGAGCTCGAGGCCGTCGAGGATGTGCACATAGCCCTGTGCCGTGCGGCCGGTTGTGACGCGGACGGGCTCGAGCCTGCCTTCGCCCCGGTCGACAAACACGATGCGGTTCTCGCCGGCGACGAGCACCGCTTCCTCGGGGACGGCGAGCCAGCGCCCAAGATCGGCCTCGAGGACCACCTCCGCATACATGTCCGGCTTGAGCACGCCGTCTGGATTGTCCAGCGAGAGCCGAATCCGGCCGGTGCGGCTGTCGCCCTCGAGGTACGGATAAACGTAATCGACCTTCGCCGCATACTCTTTGCCAGGCAGGTAAGGCAGGCGCACGGTTGCCTGCATGCCTGCCTCCACCAGCCCCAGATCGGCCTCGTAAACCTCGGCATCCACCCATACCTGCGACAGATCGGCGATGCGCAGCAGCGTCTCGCCGCTCTTTACCGCCCCGCCCGCTTCGATATTCTTCTCGACGAGTGTGCCGCTCACCGGGGAGAAGATCGGCAGGTATTCGAACGGCTCGCCGCGCCGCTCGAGCGCCGCCACCTGCGCTTCGGAGACGTCCCAGAGCATGAGGCGCTGGCGGGCCGCCGCGAGCAGGCTGTCGCCGGGTCCGCGTCGCGCCAGGCGCTCGAGCGTCAGCAGATACTCCTGTTGCGCCGCGAGCAGCTCCGGGCTGTAGACCGTGAACAGCATCTGCCCGCGCTCGATGGGCGCGCCGACGTAATCGGCCTCGAGATCGCCGATCCAGGCGTCGAACTTGAGCGCGACCTTGCTGATGTGCCGTTCATCGTAAGTCACGCGCCCGACGGCACGGATGGTTTTCACGAGATCGCGATGCGTGGCAATACCGGTTTCCACACCAATGAGCTGGCGCCGGCGGCTGTCGATGGTGATTCCGCCGCCGTCCGCCGGAGCCGGGTCCGACTCGCTGGCAGCGGACATGCCCGACGCATCGACCGGCGCGCCGCCCGAACGAATGTCGAGGCCGGCGCGACCCGTTGCCAGGTCGAAGCCCAGTCGCGCCTGTCCGAGACCGGTTTTCTCGATCGAGACGGAGAGTGGCCAGGCGCCGCTCATCTGCAGGTTGAACTCGCCGGCATAGCGGCCGGGCGCGATTTCCTCGAGCTCGGCCGGCGCACGCATCGCGGGCATTGCGCCCATGGCGGCCATTTCCGCCGCGGCGCGGATGCTGGCATCCGACACCGGCTCGCCGCCGGTATCCTGCACTACGACCGTGAGGCGGTTGTCACCGACCTCAGGGCTCGCCGGATCCACCTCGACGCCGACGTGGAACGGTCCCGCGCGATACATCGGCATATCGCTGCCTGCGGCAACCTCTTTGCTCGCGTCAGGCGACCCCGCCAGTAAAAGCCAGGCCAGGCCCGCGCCCGCTGCGATCCCGATCACGACCAGCGGCAGCAGAAATTTATGGATTGCCATGATTCACCTCCGGCTCGACGGCTGCTTCGCGCGGCAGTGCGCCGCCGACCCAGCGTTCCAGCTCGGCGCGACGCATCAGGTAATCCGCCCGCGCCCTCTGCAATCCCAGCTCCGCCTCGAGCTTGCGCTGCTCGGCGACGATGACATCTAGAAAACGTCCACCGCCCGCGCCGTAGGCTGCGCGCGCGGCGCTCAGGTTCTCGATCGACAGGGGGATCAGCTCGTCGCGATAAAGCGCGACGGTAGCGACCGATTCGGCGACGGCCGCGCGGCTCTGCTCGAGTGCGCTCAGAAGCGCAGAGCGACGATCCTCGAGCTGTGCCTCCAGCCGGCGGGTATTAGCGCGCGCTTCGTCCAATGCGGCGCGACGTTTGTCGCGTCCGATCGGCACATTGATGCTGGCGCCGACAATCCAGCGCTTGACGTTTTCATCCCACAAGCTGTTGTAGCCCGTGAACAGCTCGAAGTCCGGCAGAAATTCCTTTTTCGCCAGCTCGGCGCGCGCCTCGTTGGCCGCGATCCGGTCGCTCAGGAGTTCGAGCTCCGGATGTTCCTCGAGCGCCGCCGCCCGCAGCGTTTCGAACGGCGGCACGGGGCGCGCCTGCGGAAGCCCGGCCGGCGCCGGCAGCGGGCTCTGCGGTGGACGATTCAGCAGTGCGTTGAGGCGCGCCACGATTTCGAGGCGCTTTCGGTCGAGCCCGAAACGCTCCGCTTTCAGCCGTTGCAGCTCGACCTCTGCCTGCAGGACATCTTGCTGCGAGGCGATGCCTGCCGCATATCGACCCTCAGCGGAGCCGCGCAGCTCGTCGACCAGCGCCTGGGTCGCGGCATTGATGTCGAGCGCGCGGTGAACGTAATGCCATTCCGCGAAGGCGGACTTGGCAGCGGCCGCAAGGTCCAGGCGCAGCGCCTCGACATCCTCGCCGGCGGCATCCGCCTCGAGCCGCGCGGCTTCGGCACGCAGATCGAGCTTGCCCGGCCATGGGAGGGCCTGGCTGATTTCGATACGTTGATTCGGCCCGCGGTAATCGCCGCCGGGCGTGCGGAATCCGCCGACCGTCTGTGGCGCGACACCGTAGGTCAGCGTCGGATCTTCGAGCGCGCCGGCTGGCACCACGCGCGCACGCGCGGCCTCGAGTGCGGCTTGCATCGCATCGAGACCGGCATTGCGCGCCAGCACCGCACGGGTCAGCGTTTCCGTGGAAACGCGTTCGAGCCCGTCGAGCGGATCGCGATCTTCAGGCGGCAGTGCGGCCACATCAGCCGCGGCCAACAGCCACACGCTCAGCGCGGCTGCAGCAAACCAGTAGAATGCGTGCACCGGACACCTCTGTATCCACAAAAGAAAGACGGATCAGAGTCGCCCGTCGCGGCGCGGTCGCGCGCCGGCAGGCGACAGAGGTGTCAAGCTCTCAAATACGAAGGCGGCGGGTGGTCAGATATATTGCGGAACGCGGACCGCTGTCGAACGACGAAGCGGCGTTGCGGAATAAAATGCCGGCGCCGACGGCAGGTGTGGCGAGACTGGACGGAGGAAGCGCGAGCGGCACCGTACCGGATTTTCCGGCTTGTGCGGCGGACGTGAAGACCGCTTCGTCGTCGAAACCCGCGCTGTAAGAGATGTCGCAGCAGGCTTGCGCGGCCTGCACAAGATCGCTCTCGCAAGATTCGGCCGCACCGCAGAGATTGCTGTCGGCTTCTGCACAGCAGCATGCCGTCCGGAGCTGCTCCCCTATTTCGCTGCAGGCGTACACGGTCTGCAAGTGCAGCGAGCCTGCGAGGAGCGCGAGGAGCAACAGCCAGAGGCGCTTGTATTGCCGCAAAGGCTTCATTTGCCGAGTTTATCCCAGTTCAAGGCTGCAAGGCAAAGCAGCGTGTCTCGATTCCTGCCGGGAGGCTGGAAACCCTGCGGCCACGGCAGCGCCAGTACGACCCATAAACCGGAACTCGGCCTAGTAAGCAGCGAGGCCGGAAGCTCCGTCCGCAACTGGAAGGACTCCTTCAACCACGCCCAAATCTGTGAGGCTTCCATTATTTTCGATGCGGAAGGCAGCGACCGCACCGGTACCCCTGAGAAGCTGGTAAAGGAAACGTCCATTTCGGCTGAGACTCAAGTCCACCGGCTGGCTCATGTCTCCCAGAAAAGCGGCGCTGCCATTAAGCAGCGTGAGAGCCCCGGAGGCCGTGAGGCGATAGCTGGAGATCGTCCCGCTGCCAAAGTTCGCAACGAAGGCGTAACGTCCGTCGTTGGTAATGACCACCCAACACACGTCCGTCTGACCGTTAGCAACTGAACCGCTGATTACGTCCAGCGTACCGTCCGCATTCAGCTGGTAGGAAGACGCGGCGGATAGATCCGGCGCTGCGTTAAAAGCTTCGACCACCACCAATTTCCCATCCTCGCGGAAGGCCAGACTGAATGGCCGAAGTCCGAAGGAAGCATTCCTGAGCGGCACAGCGCCAGCGTAGCCGTCGTTTCCAATTGCGAATGCATCTATGGCATCCTGAGGTGGCAACAGCACATTCGTCGTCTTGTGCGTGACCAGGATCACCTTACCGTCGGGACTGAACTGGATATTGCCAGGGACGGCGATCGGAGAGCTCAGCGCCCTGAACGAATCCGGCAACGGCGTCAAAGTGCCGTCGCGCGAAACCCTGAACCCCGTGATCCCGTTACCGGCTACCGAGCCGTTGAGGACATAAAGCAGATTGCGAGAAAGCGTCAGGGCCAAGGGTTGGTCGCCCGCGTCTACTATCTGAAGAAATTTCAGGCGAGTTCCATTCACTTTGAACACGCTGATATTGTCGCTGCCGGGATTGACGGCATACAGGAAACGATTGCCTCTGCTGAGCACCAACGGCCCCTGCGTATCCGTATCAACGCCAATGCCAAGCCCGCGGGTACGTACACTGCGCAACAACGTTAACGTGCCGTCGTTCGCACGGCGGTAAACCACTATCCGATTGCGGTCGGTTTCATTGGTCATTGCGAACACCGCACCGGCGGAGTTGTTGGATAACGCGTCTTGCTTCGACGACGCATCTTGTTCGTCTTCCCGTTCATCTTCTTGTGCTGCCGCCGTGGCTTGGGCAAAGACCGGCCCTGGTGTGAGAGCAGCGATTACGAGCCCGGCTGCGAGTGCAAGGGTTGTTATCTTTAGCATTTGGTTTCCTGTTCTTTTGAAAAATGACATGGCCAGCTTAGTAGAAGATCGTAAGGCGGCGTTAACGCTAACGTAAAGATTTGGTAAAGAAGCGGCCGGCTTCGCGCTTGCAGCGTCCGATATTCTCTACGATGCGCTGTTGGCGGGCCACGAGCCCGAGCAGCTCGCGATCGATGTCGGTAAGCGCGTCGCGCAGCTTGTAGAGCGCCATAGCGCGCTATTTTCTACCCGCTCGCCCCGCCGGCGGACACCGTCTCTTCGATGACGACGCCTTGCGGCGTCTGGTATTCATCCGCCGGGCGCGCGAGCTCGGCTTCACGATGTCGGAGATTCGGCAACTGCTCGGATTGCAGGACGGCGGGGCTCTGACCTGCAGCAAGGTGCGGCCGTTGGCCGCCGCGCACCTGGAGGAAATCCGAAGGAAAATTCGCGACCTGCAGGCCATGCGCAAGATGCTGGATGGGCTCGGGCGTTGGCGGAAGGCTTTCGGATCGCATGTCGTTCAAGGTACAGTGCCGGCCAATGCTGCATTCCTCCCACCGACGATCAACGATCCTCTGTCTACTCGTGCTGAGCGTGCCGGCCGTCAGCACTGCTGAGGAGCCGATCACAGCCGATCCCGGCGCCACAGAGATGGATGACACGACGACCGCGCTCGACCCCGTCACCGTTACCGAAACCCCATTCAAAGAAGAGGCGCCGAATAATGTCCTGCCGACAGCAGTATCGCTCGATTCTTTGTTCGGCAACGATACGACCACCCTGGAAGCGCCGCGCTCTGTGACCGTGCTGACGAGCGAGCTCATCGAGCAGGCGCGCATCGAGGATATCCAGGCGATCACGCGCCTCGCCTCGAACACTTACTCGCCGAACGTATTCGGCGTAACGAGCCTGCCGACCATTCGCGGCGATCTGGGCGAGCTATTCCAGAACGGCCTGCGCCGCACCGGCGGCAACAACGGCTTCGGCTTTCCGACCAGTTTCAATGGCGTCGAGGCCTTGCAGATCGTCAAGGGTCCACCGCCCGTGTTTCTCGGTCCGACCCAGCGCGTGGGCGGCTACGTCAACCTGGTCACGAAGAAACCTTATCTGGACCAGTTTCGCGCTGATACGGAGCTCACAGCCGGTCGTTTCGATCGTTACCGCGCGCAGCTTGATCTGGGTGGACCGCTGCAGGAGGGCACGCTCGGCTACCGCCTGAGCCTCGAAGGAGTCGACGATGACAGCTATTACGATTTCGCGCGGACAAGATCGCAGAACGCTTACTTCGCCCTGGCCTGGCAGGCTTCGGATTCTCTGCGCCACGACTTCAACCTGGAGTATTTCGATGCAGATGCCTATCCCGACATCGCCGGCATCAATCGAGCGACCCAGGATTTGATCGACAACGGCATCTATATCACCGGCACGGGGGTTTCGCCCGATCCGCGCTTCGCGGGCATTCCGGGACCGCGCGCCGCCATCAGCCCGACCGGCGAAGTCCGCATCCCGTTCAACCGCGTGCTGAACGATCCGCAGGACGTGAGCAAGGCCGATCATCTGCTGCTCAATCTGACGACCGAGTGGCGCATCGACGAGCAAACCCAGCTCACCAACCGCTTCGCGTATCAGAACCTATCGAAGTTCGAGGTCGAGCAGAACAGCTTCGTGGAGATCATCGACGAGAACCGCACTTTCGAAGCACGCACCGAGCTCGCGCATGCATTCGAGCTGCCGCTCGGGCGGCTCAGACTCGGGAACCGTGCCATAGCCGGGCTCAGCTTCCGTTACAACCACGTGGTCGGGTTCAGCCAGTTCACGACCGAAGCCGACAATCCGATCGACCTCACGGCAGACATCGAGAGCCGGCGCATTCCGCTACCGCCGGAAATCCGGCAGCAGCTCGTGTTCCTGGATCCGCCCGGCGTCTTCGTCTCGCCCGGCGCCGGCTACGACAGTGACGGGGACGGCATGAACGACTTTCTGATCTCGGATACGACGGGCTCCGATTCCCGGCAATACGGGCTCTTCTATCAGGATGACCTCCGCCTCACGGAACGCTGGGGCCTGCTGCTCGGCCTGCGCGGCGACTTCTATGATGTTTCCGCTCGGGACCCGCTACCGCCGCCAGGATTCACCGCGGCATCCGATTCGACAAGCGCATTCAATCCGGGCGGCACCGCGAGCCTGAGCTACCGGCCGGTCCCGGAGCAGAGCTATTACTTCACCTGGAATCACAGTCGCGCGACCATCAACAGCATGGCCGGCGGTTACACGCTGGATGCGAATAACGAGATTCCCGAAGAGCGCTTCGATACCGGAAGCGAGCTCTACGAGCTCGGCGCGAAATTCTCGTTGCTCGACGATGAGCTGTTTCTGGGTCTGGCGGCCTTCGATCAGACACGCAAGCTGCGCAATCGCGACGGCTCGGTGTCCGGCATCCAGGTGCAGGGCGCGGAGCTCGAGGCCGTCTATCAGCCGGGCAGGGGCTTCTTAAGCGTTGGCCTCGGCTGGCTCGACCCGCGCTTCGACAACTCCTCCGCCGTGCAGGGCACGCGCGCTGTCGTCGATGCCTTCGACGGATCACGTCCCGACATCATCATGGGCACCGGCATCGGCAGCCCCAACTTCACGGTGTTTCCGCCGGGTGACGACCGCGTGCCGGGGCTGTCGAGCTGGCTGCTCAATGCCTTCGCGGGTTACACCTTCGATGCCGGGCTGGGCGTCAATCTCGGCCTCATCGCGACGGACAGTTACAAGCTGGATTTCCTCGACACGGTGCGCATCCCGGCTCAATTCACGCTGAACGCCGGCTTGTTCTTCGAGCGGAGTCCCTGGGAGCTGCGCGCGAATTTCTTCAACATCACCGACGAGGATAATTTCAGCCCCGTGTTCGGCGGCTTCTTCGGCGCGACCGATGTGTTTCCGGAGCTGCCGTTCAACTACCTCGTGTCGTTCAATTATCGGCTCGGCAATTGAATGCAGGCGTTTACGCGCCTCGCCAACACCGGCCGGTTGAAACCGGCCCTACGGGTACAACTCATGGTCGCCGCCCCGGGGCGAAACACAGGGCGGACCGTAGGGCGAAATGTAGGGCGGACTTCAGTCCGCCGCCTCTTTGACCTGCCGGCGGCGATCTCTATGGCCGCCCTGGCGGCCTGCGCGCCGAACAGCGACGAAGCCGCAGCAAGCGCGCCCGATATCCGCAGCGCGCCGTGGGCCACCATCGTGGAGTCGGCTCGCGGCAGCGAGGTCAATCTTTTCATGTGGGGCGGCGATCAGGGTTACAACGACTATGTCGATGCATTCGCAGCGCCTGAGCTCTCGCGCCGCTACGACATCACGCTCATCCGCACTCCGATCGCCAACACCGAGAGCGTCGTCAACAAGCTGCTCGCGGAAAAGCGCGCCAGCAGAGAACGAGGCAGCGTCGACCTGGTATGGATCAACGGCCACGGTTTCGCTACGGGCGCGCAGGCGGAGCTTTGGTTCGGCCCCTGGGCCGAGCGTCTGCCGAACGCGAAGTACATCGATTGGCAGAGCCCCGCGATCAACCGGGATTTCGGCCATCCTGTCGAGGGCCGCGAAGCGCCCTGGAGCCGCGCCCAGTTTGTCCTGATCTATGATTCCGCTCATATCGACGATCCACCTGCGAGCCTGCCGGCCTTGCTCGACTGGGCACACGCGAATCCCGGACGCTTCACGTATCCGGCGCCGCCGGATTTCACCGGCACGGCCTTCGTCGAGCAGGCGTTCATCCTGCTGACCGGCGAAAGCTTCCAGGGGCCGTTCGACGAGGCCCTGTTCGAGATCCTCGCGCCGAAGCTGTGGACGTACCTCAACGCGCTCGAGCCGCATCTGTGGCGCGGCGGCGAAACCTATCCCGCGTCGGCGCCGAAGCTCAACGAGCTCTACGGTCAGGGTGAGATCTTCATGACCATGAGCTACAACCCGCACTTCGCGCAGCATCAGATCGATGACGGCCTGTTCCCGGCAAGCACGCGCAGCTTCGTGTTCGAGGCCGGCACATTGCACAACACGAGCTACCTGGCCATACCGTTCAATGCGCCGAACGGGCCCGGCGCAGCAGTGGTCGCGAACTTTCTCGAAAGCCCCGCAGCGCAGATCGAGAAACAGAAAGCGCTCGGCGCGCTCACCGTGCTCGAACCCGAGCGCTTGCCACAGGCCGAGCACGCAGCATTGTCGTTCGCCGCCGGTCTGGCGACCCTGCCCCTCGACGTGCTGGAGAGCCATCGCATTCCCGAGCCCGGCAGCGAATGGATCGTTCCGCTGCAGCGCGGCTGGCACGAGCACGTCGCACGTGAGTGAACGGGCACGATCGCGCTCCGGTTCGCCACGCGTTCATATCGCGCTCATGCTCGCGCCGGCACTGGTTGTCATCGGCGGACTCTTCGGCGGCGGCCTCGCAGACGCGCTTGCGCAGAGCTTCGGCTGGTTTCCGGCCCTCGGAATGCACGATCTCGAGCTCGATGCCTGGCGGGCAGTGCTCCGTGATCCCGCCATTCTGCATTCTCTGCTGCTGACTCTGTACGTCGCCGCCACGACGACAGCGATATCGACCATCCTTGCGGTCGCGCTCGCGCTTGCCCTGCGAGGCAGCTCTGCGCGCTTGCCGATGGCGATTCTGCATCTGCCGATCACCATCCCCTATCTGCTCGCAGCCGTGGGCATCACTTTGCTGGTCTCGCAATCCGGTCTGCTTGCCCGGGTTATCGCCAATCTCGGCTTCATCGATGAACCACGGGATTTCCCACCGCTTGTCTACGATCCGTATGCCATCGGGATCATCCTGACCTACGTCTGGAAAGAGACGCCGTTCATCACTTTGATCACGCTCGCCTTGCTCAGGGGCGCGCCGGAAGAGCTGGAGCAGGTGGCACGCACGCTCGGCGCCACGCGCCGGCAGTGCCTGCGGCACGTCATCCTGCCCCGCATCATGTCCGGACTACTGGCCGCCGCCTTCGTGGCGTTCGCATTCACGTTCGGCGCGTTCGAGGTGCCGCTGCTGCTCGGCGAAACCTCTCCACCGACTCTGCCGGTGCTTGCCTGGTACGAATACCAGTCACTCGATCTCGCAGACCGCCCGACTGCCATGGCGGTCGCGCTGATCATCGCGATCGTGACGGGAGTGCTCGCGGTGGTTCTGCTGCGTCTGTCCCGCAGGTTTTTCAATGTCTGATCTTGACCGGGAAATGGGGACATTCCTGATTCTCCTCAGAAACAAAATCAGGAATGTCCCCATTTCCATCGCGGCGCTGCTCGCGCTGCTGCCGCTCGTGCCGGTGGCGCTCTGGTCGGTGAGCGGCTCGTGGCGCTTCCCGGCACTCTGGCCGGAAGCCTGGTCGCTGCGCGGCTTTCGGCATCTGGCCGAGCCGGGGACGCGGTTTGCCGAGGCGCTGGCTACCAGCCTCGGCATTGCCGTTGCAGTGACGGCCGCCAGCATTGTCGTGGCGCTGCCGGCCGGGATCGCGATCGGCGCGCACCGGTTTCGCCTGAGAAATCTCGTGATCCTGATCGTGCTGCTGCCGATCCTCGTGCCGCCGCTGGCCGTGACGCTCGGCATCCATGGCGCATTTATCCAGCTCGGCCTCGCCGACACCGCAGTCGGGGTCATTCTCGTTCATCTGGTTCCGGCCGTGCCTTACGCCGTCCTGATCCTCGCCAGCGTGTTCGCTTCGCGGAGCGGCGAGATCGAAGCCACGGCGCGCACGCTCGGCGCAGCGCCCTGGCAGGCGTTTCTGCACGTCACGCTGCCGCAGATCGCGCCCGGGCTCGCCGTCGCCGCACTGCTCGCCTTCCTCATCTCATGGAGCCAGTACATCCTGACCGTCATCATCGGCGGCGGCAGTGTGCTCACCCTCGCCATGTTGTTGTTCAGCGCCGCGTCCGGCAACGATCCCGTCGTCACGGGGGCGCTCGCCGTGGTGTTCGCGCTACCCGCCGTGACCGCGTTGCTGCTGGTCTTGCGCCTGTTGCGGCCGCGGGTAGACCGCGCTCCTGCACTCGACAGAGTCAGATGGGCGCCCGGCTCGAACTAGACCGCCTTTCTTATCGCTATCCCGGCGCAGACGACTGCGCGGTAGCCGATCTGTCGCTGGCCGTAGAGCCGGGAGAAATCATTGCCCTGCTCGGCCCTTCCGGCTGCGGCAAGACTACCACGCTCAAGCTGATCGCCGGCCTGCTCGAGTCCGAAGGCGATGTGCGGCTCGATGGTCGATCCTTGAGGAGCGTGCCGCCTGAGCGGCGACACATCGCCATGGTGTTTCAGAAAGGACTTCTGTTCGAGCACATGGACGTCGAGGCCAATGTCGGCTTCGGCCTGCGCATGCGTCGCACGCTGAAATCCCAAATCGCCCCGCGCGTACATCGCGCGCTCGATCAAGTGCAGATGAGCGATTTCGCTCGGCGGCGACCGCTCGAGCTGTCGGGCGGAGAGCAGCAGCGTGTCGCGCTCGCCCGCGCGCTCGTGACCGAACCACGCGTGCTGCTGCTCGACGAGCCCCTGAGCGCACTCGACGCGTCGCTGCGAGACGACATGCGCGAGCTGCTGCTCCACCTGCAGCGCGACGGCGGGCATACGACCGTATTCGTCACCCACGACCAGCAGGAAGCTGTCAGGCTCGGCGATCGGATCGGCTTGATGTTTGCAGGCCGGCTCAGCATGTACGATGAACCGGAGGCGTTCTTCGAAAGACCGCCCACGCGCAAGATCGCGGAATTCTTCGGCGCCACCAATTTTCTGGAGGGCGAATATGCAGACGGCGTGTTGCGTACCGCGATCGGGGAGCTGAAGCTCGCAGCTCGAGTAACGCCCGGCCGCCGCACCGTGGTGATACGACCTGAATCGATCCGCCTCGGCAACGGCGATAACGCGTTCAGCGCGCGCGTCCTCGAGTGTCGCTACCTGGGCACCGGCATGCAGTACCGCTTCGCGATCGGATCGCAGACGGTCGTCGCCAGGTTGCCTGCGGACGTGACGCTGACCGCAGGGGAAACCGTCGCCCTGCAGCTACCGCCTGCCGCGCTATGGCCGATCGACTGACGCAGGTCGCGCGAACGGTCCCCCGGGCTGATGCTCGAGTTACAAGGGAGTCGGGGGCCTCGCCTGCCCCGCCTTCAGTACGGATCACCACTACAATCGAAGAAGTTTTCCTCTAATTGGCGGCTTCGAGGCTTTCAAGAAAATCTATCATGTCCGCGCGCTGGGCGGGATCGGACAAGAAGAAAGGGTGAGGGGCTGTATCGCCACGAGCAGGATCGAGCAAGTCATTCAGGGTCGCGACGGAGTTGTCATGCAGGAATACCGGCTTGCGCGCGAGGTCCAACAGAAGAGGTAACGCCGTTCCTCGCTCGAGTCCGCGTAAGCTGGCATTCACTACAGCCATTTTGTCATCGAATATGTTGATCGGATTCTCGACAATATTGCCGGGCGTATCCAGGATCGGGTTTAACGGAGGCGTGCGCTCGGGTAGCAGGACGACTGGATCGTCACCCGGAAATATCTCCTCCATTGCCACGATGAAGGGCGGCACAAACCTGCTCTGGTCCACATTGTGACAGTCCGTGCACCCGACGGTGCGAAACAGTTGGCGCCCGCGCGCGCCGGCGGCGGCGTCACCATCCGTACCGGGCGGTGCTGCGAGACCGAACAGGTACGCGTTCATATTGATCAGCATGGTGTTGTCCACACGCACGCCGAGAGGAAATTCCTCGGTGCCGGCGGCGATGGGATCGGCAGGCGGATTGGCTATGACGAAGGGAAAGCCGCTGACGCCGGTCGCCGCCAGGACTTCCAGGTAATCGTCAACGATCTCGTTTCCGATCGCTGTACCGCCTAGCGTGGTCAGAAACGCACGTCCTCCGGCAGAGGTGATGTTTGTGGGATCGAGAAGTGCCGTGTAAACCAGGTTGCTGAAGTTATCCAACCTGCTGATGGCTCCTTCGCTGCCAAACGGAAAGGCGAGATCCTGGCGGAACAGCGGCATATTGTGCATGGGGTCGCCATTGCCGTCGACCGTGTCGTCGAACATACCGACCGGATAGAAGTCCCGGTTCGTCAGGTAGGCATCAACCTCCGCCTCTGTCGAGTCTTCCGTCAGTCCCGTCGGCGCCCGGCCGAGCGTGGCGCCACCGGTTGCATCGAGGGCAAGCTGCAGCACCGGGTAGAAAGCACGCGAATTGGTGCCCAAGGCAACCAGACCGCCAAAGTCCAGGACATGAGGCGCGGGACCATCGATACGGCTCCCGATAGAGCCTCCGTCTGGCATATTGAAGATCGATTCGTCGGTAATGGTGTGGCAAAGGGCGCAGGTCGCCCCGGTCTTGTCGCCGGCAGCGATATCGATTATCCCATCGCCGCTCGTATCTTTCGGAGCGAGCCCGATGACTGCATTGGCGCTGATCAGTTGCAGGGTAGTATTCACATCATTGAGCATCGGCGCATTCGCTGGCGAAAGATCCGTCGCCAGCTCTGCGCGCAGGGCGTCTTGAGTGGCTGAATCCAGAGCGTCGAAATCGACACTCAATCCCAGCGTCAACGCATCGAGGGGAGTGAAATCCGTTGCGAGCACACCCTCCTGCAGGCGTATCGCATCCGTCCAAAAGAACTCATTGCCGAAAGTCGCGAAGCGGAACACGTCGCGACCGGCGACGGCATCTCCCAGTTCGTGCTGAACCGGAACCTCCGCGGTGTCAGGGCCGTCGGTGCCAGCGTCAAATGCGTCGTCGTCGCTATCGCAGCCGGTAAGTCCGGTAAGTAAAAAGACGAAGATCGAGACAAGATACAACCTGCACTTCATGATGGCACCTGTAAGGTCTCAGCAACACGACCATGTCCGTAACGGGAGCTGCTGATTCATCTCCCGGCGATAACGCCTGCGCCTTGAGGCTGCCACTAAGCAATAAAGAAAAGATAAAGACTGTATGAAGATTCGGTAAAGACCGGAAAGAATCAGACAGGCAAGCTGAACCAGACACAGTTCTCGGCAACGGAACTCTCGGCCCCTACCTGGCCGCCGTGTCCCTTGATCAACTCCTTTACGATGGCAAGGCCGATTCCAACACCGCCGTACTCTCGAGAGCGAGACTTCTCGCCTCGATAAAATCGTTCGAAAATAAAAGGCAATTCTTCCTTTGCGATTGCGTTACCGGTGTTACCGAAGATTACTTTGACCCAAGCAGGGGTGCGCTCGACGGAGACGTGGACGCTTCCTCCTTGCGGCGTATACTGCCACGCATTCTGGAGCAGGTTGCGTAATACCTGTGCGAGCTTGTCGGGATCGGCAACAACTTGTTCGGTCTCACCGGGGAATTGTGTCTCGACGCTGATTGCCTTGGTGGCGAATCGATTGTGAAACAGATCCAGCGTTTGAATTATCAATCCCTGCAGGTCCATTTTCTGCGGATGGAGTGTCAATTGTGCCGCATCAGCCTGACTCAACTGCAATAAGTCCTCGGCGAAAGCCGTGAGGCGGAGCGTTTCCTCGTGCAAGGATAGGAAAGTCTGTTTTGAAGGCGGCACTACACCATCTCTCAGGGCCTCGAGATACCCGCGCATGTTGGTCAGCGGCACCCGGAGTTCGTGTGCGAGATCGAGTACCATCGATTTACGCAGTTGCTCGATCCTTTGCAGGCTGTCGGTCATACGGTTGAACGCCAGCGCGAGCTGGCCCACCTCATCCCGGGAAGGGATTTGTACGCGCCCCGTATAATCGCCGCGAGCGATCGTTTTGGTAATCGCGATCATCTGATAAAGAGGTGCAAAGATCATTTTGATCAGTAGAAAACCCAGTATCAGCGCCAGTGATATGGCAACGACAGCGGCCCAGGCCAGATACCGGTGGGCCGCATTCAGAAAAATCTGCTGCACTTCATTCTTAGGGACTTTGTACTTCTCCATCAGAAAGCTGAAATAATCGGCAGCGAACACATCGATGGTGATCCATACGACGAGCATGGCGGCACCAATGACCAGGACAATGATGCCCAACAGCTTCCATAAAAGAGAACTGCTCATCATGACCCGACTGCCCCACTCGATAAAGGGAAGTAGCTGCCCCTCATGAACGCGCAGAAACTCCGTCATGTCCGCGCGGGGCCGAGCCGGCAGGAAAAAGCGTGTGTCGCCGGCATTCGGAGCTGGGCCGAAATCGTCGCCTCGTGATGATTGGCGGCGTTGACTATTTTACTGTTGCGAGTCCGCCGACACTATCGCAGAAACATCGTCCAGGTATCTCATTTTAAAAGGACTACAGGACACGTGTGCGTGTGATTCTCCTGGATGTCACTTTCTTTTGTTTCATCATTTCATCATGCCCTTCATCTTTTTCTGCTCTTCGGCGTCCATCATGCCGTCCTTGTTCTTGTCCATCTTGCTGAACATCTTTTCGTTGGCTTCCATGAATTCATCCTCGGAAACCATGCCATCCGCATTCTTATCCATCATCTTCATGTCCATCATACCCATACTCATTTCACCTTCGCGCATATTCATCTCTTCATTCGCTGCGGCTGAGAAAGTAGTGGCAAGAATCGCCGCGATCAGGCAGGTGGACGATAATCTGGTCATTTCATGCTCCTCGCAAACTGAGTCAGTGTTCTGGAAAATGGATTTGTACACCGACAAGGTAGCAGATAAATGCGAAAGAGAAATAAGGCTAATATAAAGATTCGGTAAAGACCAAGGCGCTGCAGAACGGATCGAACAGTCAGGTGGGTCAGAAGTATATTCAGGCAACGTGAAGCTCATGCGTTCGTCAGGAGCTTTCTGCAGTTCGTCCATCGCCATCGGCGAACTGATACCCGAGCCCTCTTGTGGTCAGTACATAGCGAGGTTTCGATGGATCATGCTCGATTTTCTGTCGTAGATTTCCGATGTGCACATCGATGACTCGATCAACGACCGCTCTGCCGGTCGGATAGAGGTGGTTCAACAGCTCCTCCCGCAGAAAAATCCGTCCGGGAGCAACCATGAGGGCCTGGAGGAGCTTGAACTCGGAGGGGGTCAGTGAAACCGTATCGCCGTGCAACGTCACTTTGCGCTTGCGCGTGTCCAGAACCAGTCCACAGTGTGACAATATCCGCTTTGCCTCCGGCCAGCCCGGTCTCGCTCGGCGTAAAATAGCCTTCACCCTTGCAACAATCTCCGCGGGGCTGAAGGGTTTTACGACGTAGTCATCCGCACCCAGCATCAATCCCATGATGCGTTCCTGTGTACCTCCCCGCGCCGTCAGAATCAGGATAGGAACATCGGATGAACGTCGCAGCTCCCGGCAAACCTCCCAGCCATCCACGGCGGGTATCATGAGATCCAGGATCATCAGGACAGGATGATGCTGCCTAGCCAGGTCCAGTGCCTGGCGGCCGTCGTATGCGGAAACCGTTCTGAATCCCTCCCTCGCGAGATAAATGGACAGGAGAGATGATGTCTTCTCGTCATCTTCCACGATCAGTACGGGCCGTCCGGAAGCGATTGCGTTCATGACATCAATTTATAGATTCGTAGATTCAAGCATTGACGTAAGGTCGAATTGCAGGGTACTCCGCCTGGGTCCGGTCTCAGCTCGGCGCGTATTCATTCGAGCGCACCGCACGCAGCGCTTCGCCGGCCGTCCAGATCGAAACTCCGAGCAGGACCATGTCCTTTGCCAGAAACTGTCCGGGTAGCGCAGACAGGGCGGGAAAACCATAACCGGGTTCCCACACGCCCGGCGTTGTCAACATGAAACTCAAGGTAATGACAAAGAGCGCGACGGAACCGATGCTGCCGACGGCAGATAATTTTGGCCAGACCGGACGCGCCGCAATAAGTAAGCCGATCAATATCTCCAGAACTCCAATCAGGTTAGACAGAGTGCGCAGACCAAGCCCTTGAAAAGCCCATGACCAGAGCGGGCTGTTTGCCACCATGGGCTCGATGTTGTTTGCCTCATATTCGGTAAACTTCAACAATCCTGCCCACAAAAGGATCATCACCAGTCCATAACGAAATACGAATGCGCCGATACGTTCCAAACCAAGTCCATTGTTGCTGTCGCGTCCAGGCTTTCCACTTCGCGCGACGGTTCGTTGTTGCTCATTGCTTGTCGTAGTCTGGGTCATTTTCGTTGTCCTTCTCGTAGTACCACGCTCGTTAGACTACGCTCATTCGACGCCGAAGTGCAACGCAAGGTGGTCGGGAAAGCGAGTCAGAACAGGCTCTGGTACAGAGCGCTCGCATGACATTCGTCGGAATGCACGAAACGAATCCGACAGCCGAATGACATAATGCAAATGGTCACCAACTCACTGGAAGCTGAGGATCGCTTCGCATGAAAACATGCAGCTGAACGACGCACCGGCCGCGGTCATCTTAGGCAGCGCTTTCAGGAACGCGCCGGAAGGACTCGAGCTCGAGCGCCTGGAGATCGACACGCCGTGGGGGCGGCAGACGATCCATGAGACCCTCGGCCTTCGCCGCCCCGGCTACCTGATATTCCGTCACGGCCTTCCGCACCGGCTGCTGCCGAATCAGGTCGCCTATCGTGCGCAGGCCGCGGCGCTCGCCGAGCTCGGCTGCCGCGCGCTGCTGGTGACGAGCTCGGTCGGTGTCCTGCGAGCAGAGATCCCGCTGTTCCGGCCGCTGCTTGTCAAAGACATCGTCATGCTGGATAACCGGCTGCCCGACGGTTCCGCATGCACCATGTTCGTCGAGCCCGGCGCGGATCAAGGCCATCTCATCATCGACGAAGGTCTGTGCTCGCCCGCCTTGAACCGGCAGATCGCGGACATCGCGCGTCGGCTCGAAACGCCGGTGGCGATGGAGGTCGTTTTCGCTTACCTCGGGGGACCGCGCATCAAGACGAAGGCGGAAAACCGGCTCTGGGCGGGACTCGGCGTCGACGTCGACGCGATGACGCTGGCGCCCGAGATCGTTCTCGCGAACGAGCTCGGCATACCGAGCGCGGCGCTCGTCGTCGGTCACAAATATTCCCTGCCGGATGCAAGCGTCGAATACGGCGACGTCGACGAATCGCTGCGTCGCTCGCACGCGACGCAGGAACGAATTATCGTGGAATTTCTGTGCTGCGCCGAGCCTGTCGCGTTCGGTAATCGCCTGTATCGATACGCCGACAAAGATGCTGCGCACGGCGAATGACGTCCTCGCGCACGTTGCTCGCCGTCTGCCGGACTGCCAGCCGACGGCAGCGCCGGAACGCCTCGCGGGGGGTCATCTCAACTATGTCTGGCGCGTCAGGGCCGACCCTCGAGCGCTGATCGTGAAATCGGCGCCACCGTTCATTGCAGACCTGCCGGACGTGGCGCTCGATGCGGATCGCGTGCTGTTCGAAGCCCGCAGCCTCGAGTTGCTCGGCCCCGGCGGCCGGCTGTCGATGCTCTGCTCCGACACCCTGCGCGTGCCCGTCTGTCTGGACCTGGACACCGAGCGGCGCGTGCTCGTCATGGAAGACGTGGGCACGCTGTCCGATCTCGCCGCGGAACTGCGGCGCGCCAATGTGCGGCCTGGCTGGGCTCACGTACTCGGTCGGTTCATTGGCGGACTGCACGCTCGCACCGCCGGAAACGCCGAATTGTCCGAGGAGTTTTGCAACGCGGCCGTTCAGCAGACCCGGCTCGACCTGCAATACCGGGCGATCGGTACATTCCTCTCCGCAGCCGGCATCGATGCCGCGCCCCGCATCGCCCTCCGCGCCGTCGAGCTGGGGGAGCGGTTCGCCGGGCCCGGCGTCTGCCTGACCATGGGAGACCTGTGGCCAGCGTCTATCCTCGTCGACGGCGAGCGCCTGCGGCTCATCGACTGGGAGTTCGCGCACTTCGGCCGCCCTGCGCAGGATGTCGGACATCTGCTCGCGCATTTGTGGATGCAGGCGCACCGCCACAGTGGGACAGCTGACGAGACTCTCGGCCTGGCGGATACCTTCCTTGGAACCTACATCGACACCACCGAGCTGGCCGGTGCGACACTGCTCGATGCTCAATTCAAGGCGGATTGCGCCGTGCATATGGGGGCGGAAATATTGATGCGCACTATTGGACCGTTTCAGCGCGGCTACCTGTACGAAGGACTGAAGCCGGACAGCAGACCTGTACAGGAAGCGACCGGGTTCGCGACCGCGAGCGTTCTGGCGGGCGACAACGAGCTGCTGCGTGCAATCCCGCCCCCTTCCCGATGCAAAAACGGTTAGAGGCTCCACGTCCCCATCGGGCAGGGGAAAAAACAAGAGCCCGCCCGGAACGCCGTTATAGTTTCTTGATCATTTTCTGGCAAACTACGGCTGGACCGAGTGGTTATCGAACAGAGGCTGGGGACCGGAGAAGATGGCAAGCTCGGTCGCCGAAACGGATGGGAGCGCACGCGACACCTTGTCGCGCCCGCGCACGATCTACCGGCATACGCTGCCGATAAGGATCATGCACTGGATCAATTTCCTGTGCATGTTCATCCTGCTCTTGAGCGGCTTCCAGATTTTCAATGCTCACGCCGCGTTGTACTGGGGTGAGACTTCGCACTTCGACGGCCCCCTGCTCGCAATGGATGCCCGTCGGAACGATGAAGGTGAAATGATCGGCATTACTACGCTCTTCGGTCATGAGTTCGAGACGACCGGCTTTCTGGGTGCATCGACCGGCAGCCGCGGCGATGTCGAGCGGCGCGCGTTTCCCACCTGGCTCACGATTCCGGGCCCGCGCTGGCTCGCCATGGCCCGACGCTGGCATTTCTTCTTCGCCTGGCTGTTCGTCATCAACGGCCTCTTGTACGTTACTTACTCACTATGGAGCCGTCATGCAAGCCGGGATCTGGCCCCGACCCGAGCGGACTGGCGCGGTATCGGGCGCTCGATCGTCGATCATGCGCTGCTGCGTCATCCGCGCGGCGAGGCGGCCGCGCGCTACAACGTTCTGCAGAAGCTGAGCTATCTGTTCGTCATTGTCGTGCTCGGCCCGCTCGTCGTGCTCATGGGTCTCGCCATGTCGCCGCACATGAACACCGTGCTCGGCTGGATGGTGGAGCTGGTGGGCGGCCGACAATCGGCGCGCACTATTCACTTCATCGTCGCGATGGCGCTCATCGCCTTTTTCTTCGTGCACGTGTTTGAAGTGATAGTCACGGGGCTCGCAAACAACATGCGCTCCATGATCACCGGGCGCTACAAGATTAAACCGACAGAGGATAGCAGCGATGTCCGGGATTGATCGCAGGCAGTTTCTCGCGCGGGCATTGACGGCCGGCGGCGCGTTTCTCCTCGGCGGTTGCGACCGGCTGTCGCAGAGCGTCTGGTTTCCGAAGGTTCTCGACAGCGCCGAATTTTTGAACCGGACGGTACAGCGTGCACTGACGCCGCGCGACGCGCTGGCCACCGAGTTCCCGGAGTCGTACATTTCGCCGGTTTTCCGCCCGAACGGCTCGACGGATCCGCAGAATCCCGCCTATCGCGCTCTCGCCGCCGGCGGCTTCAGAGACTACAGGCTCGAGGTGCGCGGGCTCGTCGAACACCCGATGAGCCTGTCGCTGGATGAGCTGCGCGCGCTGCCCTCGCGCACCCAGATCACGCGCCATGACTGCGTGGAGGGCTGGAGCGTAATCGGCAAATGGAAGGGTGCCAGGTTGAGCGCTCTGCTGGATCGTGTGCAGCCGCTGCCCGCTGCCCGCTACGTGATGTTCCACTGCGCCGATACGCTGGGCTCGTCGGACGCTCGTTACTACGAAAGCATTGACATGCTCGACGCTTATCATCCGCAGACCATTCTTGCCTATGAGCTCAACGACCGTACCGTGCCGATCGAGAATGGCGCACCGCTCCGTGTGCGCATTGAACGCCAGCTCGGCTACAAGATGGCCAAATACATCATGGCCATCGAGCTCGTGGAGAGCTTCGTCGATATCAAGGGCGGCAAGGGTGGCTACTGGGAAGACCGGGGCTACGAATGGTATGCCGGTATCTGAGCCGCCCTGCATTTTCGAGAAGCCGAGTGTGCGCTCCGGCCACCCGTCCAAAGCAGCACAGCTTTCGTGCAGCACACGCTTTTTTCTAACCTCGGGCCATGAAAACCACCAATGTGACGCTCAAAATCGACGCCGATCTGGCGCGGAACGCGCGGGTCATGACTGCGCGACGCGGCAGCTCGTTGAGCAGACTCCTTGCGGACCAGCTTGAGGCTTTGCTTCGCAGCGAAAAGGCTTATGAAGTCGCCAAGCGACGCGCCTTGAAGCGGCTCGAGAAAGGGTACGAGCTGAATTGGCGAAGCACGCAAGCCGCGACCAGCTTCATGACCGATAAGGTATGCGTCGATACCAACGTCCTTTTTTACGCGCACGATAGCGCGGCGGGCGAAAATGCCGGCCGGCCGGAAAAAAACTGCACAAGGATTGTGCTCTGATAGCAAGTTTCGCCACGAAAGTCGACGGATGCGGCAACTCGCGCATTGCCCGCCACTGCGCCGTTCGCTACGCTCAGGCTCTGGCGCGACGAAACAGCGTCTGCTGAAGGGCCGCAGCATCCGAAACCACGAACCAATCGCGGGACGCTCGCCAGTTGCGCCGTGCTCGAGCGCGACGTCCGGGCTGCGCGACGCCGCAGCCTGCCTCGTGCTCACCTGTCTCTCGTGCATGACCGGCTGCGACGGGCCGCAATCGACGCTTGCCCCCGCCGGCAGCGGCGCCGAACAGACCCTGCAACTCTTTATCTGGATGGCCGCAGGCGCGGCTCTGGTTTGGGTGCTCGTGATCGGCCTCGCGATCGTCGCGTTCCGTGCCCAGGCCGGCGATGTGCGTGTGGCAAGGATGCTCATCGTCGGCGGCGGAGTCGCGCTGCCGACGATCGTGCTGTTCGTGCTGCTCGGTTTCGGTCTGCGCCTGTTGCCGGAATTGACCGCGCCGGGCGACGGCCTGCGGATTGCCGTCAGCGGCGAGCAGTGGTGGTGGCGAGTGCGCTACGAGCCGCCTGATGGGCCGGCGGTTGCCAGCGCGAATGAGATCAGGCTGCCGGCCGGCGTGCGCACCGAGTTCACGCTGACGAGCACAGACGTGATCCATTCGTTGTGGATCCCGTCGCTCGGCGGCAAGATGGACATGATACCGGGCCGCACCACCCGCCTGGCGCTCGAACCGACACGGACCGGCGTCTTTCGCGGCGTCTGCGCGGAGTTCTGCGGCGCCTCGCACACCTTCATGGCCTTCGATGTCGTGGTGATGGAGCAGGACGAGTTCACCGCATGGCTCGAGCGCCAGGCAGAGCCCGCGAGGCCGCCGGCCGGCGCTCTCGCCGCGCAGGGCCGGGCGCTGTTCCGCGACAACGGCTGCGGCGCATGTCACCGCATTGCCGGCACTGCCGCGGCGGGCGTCATCGGACCGGACCTCACGCACGTCGGCGCCCGCGCGAGCCTGGGCGCCGGCACGCTGCCGGCGGAGATCGAGGCGTTCGCGCAATGGATCGGCCATACGGATGCCGTCAAGCCGGAAGTACGCATGCCGGCCTACGACATGCTGACACCGGAGCAACTCACCGCAATCGGCCACTACCTGAAGGGCCTGCAATGATGGAGCGCACCCTCAGATGGTGCTCAGCCCCGCGCCCGACAGTTCGGATTCGCAGGCGAGGACGTCCTGGCGTGAGTGGCCGAGGACGAGGCCCGTCATTCGGGGGGGATCGGTCGGATGTCCGCCCGCAACCGGGTCGAAGAAAGTCAACGGCAGCAGACGCCCGTGGCGAACGGCCGAGCGTTTTTTTTGCGGCAACCTCCTTCATCACCTCTATCTCAAGGTCCCGATCCGCAACCAGCTTCTTCAGCTTCGCGTTCTCCTGCTCCAAATGACGCAGACGCTTCACGTCCACCGGCTCGAGCTTCCCGTATCGCTTGCGCCAGGCGTAGATCGTCGCATCGGCCGAAAATCACCGGGCAGGTCAAAATGACTGTTTTGACATTGAGCGCCGAGCCGAAACGTTGGATCAATGTCACGGCGCCGGTCTTAGCGCTGGGCAGCCTGCGCATGGGCAGCAGCATGCGATCGCCGTCCCGGCGACCGCCACAAGCCCGAGCTTACGCAAAGAATCAATTAAACAGGAGATATATCTATATGGTTTTGCTTATTGCAGGACATCCACGCTCAGGGACAACACTGCTTCGACGTTTATGCAATGCACATCCGGATATTGCTCTAACGCATGAGGTTGGGACTTTTCTCTATCTGGGCAGCTCCTACAAAGAATACAGGCGTCAACTGATCAGGCGTTCGTGGGATCGGAGTGTCCTGAATAATCGGACTTTACTCTGGTCCTAGTCACACGAAGGACCGAGAAAAATAGTGAAAACCCTGAGGCGTCTTGTAAAGGAAAACGCATTTGTCGCGCGCTATCTATTTGCGATGTACAAACATCGTCAGAATCTAATTGGTATTCCGGAGATTGAGGATACTCTCAATAGTATCTTTCCCGGAGCCCGTATAGTTGGCGACAAGCTCCCGGATTATGTCTTTTCACTGGATGAACTAACGGAGCCAGCGCAATTGGCATGCCTGATTATCTATCGTGATTGCAGGGATGTAACGAGGTCCAGCCTGGAAAGATTTCGTACGGCGGAACGTAACAGCGAATATTGGAGAGAAAATCTCAGCACAGCCGAAAAGATCGCCAAACGCTGGGTGCGCGCTATTGAGTTAATGGAGCGTTATTCAGAAAAGTTACACGTTATTCGCTACGAGAATTTCGTCCGGAATACCGGGCAGGAACTCGAGGCGCTTGCAAAGTGGTTGGAAGTAGACCCTGCGGGTTTCCCGAAAGAGATGATACGAGACACCAGCGTTGGTAAGTACAAAGGGGGTCTCTCGAACGAGGAGATTGGAACAGTGATGAAGATTGCGGGACCCGCTATGGCTCGCCTCGGGTACATATAGTTATCCGGCTCATGCGCGCGACGAAGCCGGAGCGGACCACGGAAGCGCATGGAGAGCCGATTGCCGGCGCGGATGGCCAGGCGGGTCGTCTGGTGAAGTTAAGGGCGCAGCGGGTCATCGAGGAGGCGATGGAGGCCCATTTCTGCCCAGCGGACGGGAGTGTCCTCTACACTGCGCTGACGATGGACGTGCTCTACGACGTCACCAATCTCGGCCTGGCCTTCGGCACGGAGTTGACACGGACGGGCATCTTCCGCGCGACGGAGCACTTCGTTCGCGCGATCATTCGCCGCCCGGAGGTAGAGGCGCGATTCGCGGCCATGCAGTCGTATGCCGGCGAGATACAGCTCGCTCGTTTCGACCGATCGGCGGGTGCGCTGCTGGCGGATCGGCTGATTGCGGCCTGGGCCGGCAAAGACACCTCCCGCGCCGCGTCGATCGAACTCGTGGATCGGCTGCTCGCCGCCGATGGCGCCAGCTCTGAAGCCAAACGCCTTTCGGCCGAACTCAGGCTGCTCAATCGCATCGCCCGCCAGAGGCGCATCGACCACGCGTTCGATGTCTACCATTCCCTGCGTCAGGCGCTCGTCCCGCCCGATCGCGTGAAAGCCCGCGTTCGGGTCGTCACCATCCACGACATGATCCCCTTCCTCTTTCCCGAGCTCTGTGAGGAGCGATTCGTCGATCAGCACCGCGCCGTCGTCGATAGCATCGACAAGCGACGAGACTGGGTTGTTTGCAACTCGGCGTGCACAAAGACGGACTTCTGCGATCTGACGGGCATGAGCCCCGACCGAGTGTTCGTCACGCCGTTCGCGGCGGCGCCCGGGATTTTCCGCCCCGAGCCCGACGCGGCTCGTATCACCGCCGTGCTCGACAAGCACGGCATAGCCGGCCGCCCGCGTAAGCTTCCCCGTCAAGGCGACAGTTCAAAAGTAGAGTTCCTGGCGACCTTTTGACGGGCTTCCCAAGGTGTCAGATCACCCAGGGAATCGTGTGGCCGCTCCTCGTTGTATTCGATCATCC